>NZ_JACHDC010000011.1:0-262726 GCF_014200875.1 Paraburkholderia sp. HC6.4b | reverse complement strand
ATTCGCCTCGAGCAGGCGATCGCTAAAGCGACTGCGGCGCGAGACGACGATAAAGGACAGTCTGTCTTGATGTTCATCGATCTCGACGGCTTCAAGTACGTCAATGACGCTTATGGGCATGCGGTGGGTGATGAACTGTTGCAGTGCTTCGCCAACGGTCTGCAGACACGCATTCGCCGCGGCGATACGGTTGCCCGCCTGGGAGGCGACGAGTTCGCGGTGCTCGCCCGCCACGTGCATGGCGACGCCGGCGCGCGCGCGATTGCCGACGGTATTCACGACATCCTTCATGGGCTTCGAGAGATCGGCGGTCATCCCGTCGCCGTATCGGCCAGCATTGGCGTGCGCATGCTCGGTACCAATAGCGCGGACGGACGTCTTGATGTACACGCCCTGATGCGCCAGGCCGATAGCGCGATGTATCGCGCCAAAGCGAACGGGACGGACAAAACCTCATTCTTCGATGAGACGGGTGCCGGCGCGTAAGCGGACAGGGTTCCCGGCGGTGCCCTGCTCGTGTTGGCGAGCGCATTTGATGCAGGTGCAGGGCCGCGGCCGCTCGTATCTGGGAGCATGTGCGCGTCGTCTCGCTGCGGAAGGCAGTTTCATTTCGCGGCTGGAGTTTGGCCCGGAGTGGGGCGAACTGAGACGGTCGCCATCCGGCCACGAACGGCCATACGCTCGAGCATTCGGACAGACACTCAAACGTCCGGTCCACTCAGATAGCGGACCTATGCCTGTCAGTCGAGCTCATTGCGTTACCTCACGGAAGCACACAACCAGGAACGGTCGCATGCCTTACGGACGGTGTGCTCAGTACACACCTGGTACGCCCGGTGGACGATTCTTGAAGCGTCGATGCACCCAGTAATATTGTTCTGGGCACCGATTGATCTGCGTTTCAAGAAATTCATTCAATCGGCGCGCGTCGATCGTCTCACTTTCTGAAGGAAAGTCGCTGAGCGGCTCGAAGATGGTCAGCTTATACCCGCGGTAGTCGGGCAATACTTCAGTCATGAATGGTACAACCCGCGCATGGGCCAGTCGAGCAAGGCGCGAAACCGAAGTGAGTGTGCACGCGGGGACGCCAAAAAACGGCACAAAAACGGAGTTGTGTATGCCGTGATCCATATCAGCAGCCAGCATGACTGGTTTGCCTGAACGAAGTAAGCCGACGATCTTTCTGGCGCTTGTCGAACGTTCAATCATCTCGGCGCCAAATCTGCCGCGTTGCCGCTTGGCTAGACTGCAAAGGCGCGCGTTCGACATGCGTGTATACAGTGAGGCGGCGGGCAGGCGCGTTGAGTAGAGTATGCAGCCGACCTCGATGCTCACGAAATGGAAGCCCAGAAAGATGGTCGGTGGAGCATTCCTGTCTTCCAGATCGATTCGACTTTCGATGTGGACCAGCTTCCGTATCCTTTGCGCGCTGCCATACCATTGAATCCCTCGTTCGAGATAGCTTCGAACGACGTGGCGAAAATGGTTTCTGGCAAGGTCGTCGTACTCGCACTCGCTCTTGCCCGGAAAACAGAGACGCAGATTGACGAGAGCGATATGTTTTCGGGAGCTGGGAAGTGCATATAACATTGCCCCAAGCGCGCTGCCGAACCTCGCGACGAGCGTATAGGGAAGGACTGCGAAGACGCGCAGCAGCACTACAATCAAGACATAGCCTAATCGCCCCAAGAACCTCCCCCGCTTGCGAGAATCACTCATCGCGACACGGAAAAATACGAATACTTACGGATGTATAACAAAATTCGAGATCCTGGTGGCATAGCATGGCGATGGCAGCAGAGAAGTATCGCACGTACTGCGTTGTGACGGGCTACCCAGGTGGACGCCAGGGGTTCTCGGTTCTCCCTGGCGAAAACGACTGCGTATGGGCGGCAAGCGCCTGCAGCGCGGATGCACCACCAGGCGGCCGTTCTACTTTGAAAGCCGCCGCCGAGTCCACATTGGGGCGAAGGGCAGATCCGGGTCGCGAGCCGCCGACCGCCGTCAGGCAGGAGTCGGCCCAAGAGCGGCCGCTCGGACGCACGTTGATGCAACCCCTGGAATGTCGGCGCCCGCCCAGACTCCACACCTTCCGTCCGCAATCCGGCCATGGTCTGGCGTCGCATGCCCCATCCATCGCCATAAGCATGGTGGCAACGTCTTCGAAGCTACCGACGCCGCTTCGCTCAAAACGCTTACGTCCACTGGAACAAGCCGGCCCTCTCGGCAAGAGCCGATCGGCGTCGAGGTTTTTTGTTTCGGCAAAGATCCAGGTGACGCGTCTCTCAGCGCCCAACCGGCCTGAATAAGCGATTCTTGTCGAGCGTGGCTGGATCGAGCGTATTCTCGCTGCCTTCCGCAGGCGACTCGGGGGCGGCGTCTTCCAGCGCCGGCCCGGTATAGCGGCCTCGTGGCCGTATGACCTTGCTCACCCGGAGTTGCTCAATGCAGTGCGCGAGCAAACCCACGCTCCGGGCTGTTGCGAACAACGCGAACGACGCATCGCGCGGCAACGCCAGTTGAGCCGTCAGGGCCGCAAGCGCAACGTCGATATTTGGCTTGAGCCCGGTCAGCTCAACCACCTTGTTGATGAACGACATGATCTCTTGAGGCGGATTCAGCACTTCGAGCACCGCGGCCGCCCTCGGATCGCCGTCCGGATACAGATGATGTCCAAACCCGGGGATTGGAATGGCCGACTGCAAGTGATGGGCAACCACGTGCTGCGCACCGAGTCTTCCGACGTCGTCGAACACGGCCCGCACGCGGCCTGACGCGTCGCCATGCAGTGGGCCGGAGAAAGTCGCGAGTCCCGTGAGCAGGCATCCGGGCAGCGACGCGCCGGTGGAGGCGGTAATCCTGGCGGCGAACGCGGAACTCGTAATCTCATGGTCGGCCACGAGGACTAAGGCACGGCGGATAAGTTCGGCGCCATCGCGGTCCTGGCCCCAACCAAGCGCGAGCCGCTCATGCGTCATTTGTGCGTTCGCGCCGCGTCGCGCACCAAACGCTTGTGCGATCAGCGCCACGAGCCGGCCGGCCTCGACATGCAGTGCGCTGTCCGTGCGTCCGAGGGTCGAGTGTCCACAGGCCGCGAGCGCTGCCAGCGATGTGAACGCGCATTGCCTGCCGCGCTCGTCGCCCTGTAGCGGCAACTCGCCGCTTTCGAAGGAAACGGGGGCGCGCGCGCTCCAGAGAATGGCCGCCACGTCTTCAAGCGTCGCCGCGTCCGAAAGCCGGATGCTATCCCGCCCCCGGTAGTAGGGCCGGCCTTTTGAGAAGGTGGTAATGCTGCTGTAAATGCAGGGTTCCGCACCGAATATGGTCCCGGCGGCAAGCGCTTCGCGCTTGCGTCCCACCTGCTTTTTTCGGCACAGACCGGCGACGTCCTCCGCGCGATAGAGGCTCTTGCGTGGGTCGAGCGGATCCGGCATGACGGCGATGGTACCTCGACTTACATACGCATAGACAGTCTGCGCCTGCACTCCGAGTTGTCGAGCCGCTTCAGTCAGAGTGATCCAGTTTCGCATGGGATGGCAAGCAAGGTGATGCAGCGCAACGGGGCAACGGGGGAGTGACGACGCAGATCGCGCCTTGCACTCGAGCACGACCGATCCAGCGCCAATATTGACGTTTTTTCAGGTAAAAGTCATCTCGGCGGGTCGCCGCTCCAGTATCTCAACGAGAATGTCACCGGGCGAGCGCACGAAGCAGGCTCTGACGCCGGGGCGAACCTGCTTGATCGGTTCGACGATTTCCGCGTCGCAGAGCAACAGATGCACGAACGCCGCGTCGATATCGTCCACGACCACGCCGAAATGATCTATGCCCTGCTGCCGCTCGCAGCGAGGGTGGCCGGCTTGGACGCTCGCCAGCGAGGTGATGAAAAGGTTGATGCTGCCGATGCGCAAATCCACTCGCCCAGGACGACGCACGATCTCGGCGTTCAGGCAGCGCGCAAACCATGCCGCAGTGGCTTCGGCGTCCGCCGAGCACAGTTGCAGATGATCCCACTTGAATTCAATCATCCGATTTCACCGTATAGTTGAAAGCATCACAGTTCGATGCGGGAAAGCTTGCCCAGCAGCACGGAATACGAAAACGTTCCGAGCAGGCAGATCGCGCCCATCAGGTTGAGGGCCCAGTAGAAGTGGCCGGTGTGCTGGGTGATGTAGCCGATCATGAGCGGCGTGGTGACGGCCGCGATGTTGGCCGCGAGGCTCGTGATGCTGCTGGTCAGTCCCACGTACTGTCGAGGCGCGATTTCGGAAACGGCGGCCCACGACATCGACCCGACGCCCTGCGCGAAGAACGCGATCGTCAGGATGGCGATCACCAGCTCGTTCGACTCGACGAAATTGACAAGCACGATAGACGCGCCGAGCATCGTGCCGATGATGAGCGGAGCCTTGCGCGCTGTCGAAAGCGCCACTCCGCGCCGAATAAAAAAGTCCGAAAGGGAGCCGGCCGCGAGAATGCCGACCGTGGCGCCGATAAAAGGCAGTGCCTGGAAGATCCCAACCTTGATCATCGACATGTGACGCGCTTCGATCAGATAGGTCATGAACCACGTGGTGAAGAAGACCAGCAGCGTGTTGTTACAGAACTTTCCGAGACAGATGGCGAGGACCTGACGGTAGGTGAGTAGCTTAAGCGCCATGCGCCAGTCGAACTTCTCGCGGGGCTTGCGCGTCGCCGCGGCACCTTCATTGATGTATTGCAGCTCGGTGGCATTCACGCGCGGGTGCTGATGCGGATCGCGGTAAACCCGGTACCAGAGCAGACTGAACAGAATGCCGAAGCCACCGGTCACATAAAAGACCGTCCGCCAACCATACGCGGCGGAGATCCACAGCAACAATCCGGTGAACAAGGGCGTCCCGATGTATTGCCCCATTACGTAGACGCTGGTCGCGAAGCCGCGTTCCCGGGCGGGAAACCACAAGGTCACGGCGCGTGCGTTTGAAGGGAAGGCCGGCGCCTCCAGTGCGCCGATGGCGAGCCGCGACCCGAGCAGCATCTGATAGCCGGTCGCGAAACCCTGCGACAGCGTGGCGAACGACCAACCGACCAGAGACAGCGCATAGGCGAGGCGTGAGCCGAGAATGTCGGTCAGCACCCCGCCGGGCACCAGCGCAATGGAATAGGCAAGACCAAATGCCGCAAACAGCTCGCCCATCTGCATCTTGTTGAGCGCCAGCCCCTTCGAGAGGCCCGGCGCAACGATGCCCAGCGCCGACCGGTCCACGTAATTCAGAATGGTGGCCATGAGCAACATCGAGAGCACGACTTAGCGGACTCTGGAGCGATTCGTGGTATCCGCGTAAGCCGGGGTTCCCACCGGCAATGTTTGTTCCTCTGCGATTTTCATCGGTGTCTCCGTAACATTAGCCTGTTGTTTTTTTAGTTGGCTTAAGGGCGATTTATCCGCGGCCGACGAACGGCATGGCGGTCGCCATGATGGTCATGTTGAGAACATTGGCTTCGAGCGGAAGACTGGCCATGTGCACGACTGCATTCGCCACGTGCGTCACATCCATTCTTGCTTCGGGTGCCAGGCGTCCGTCCGCTTGCAGTACGCCGTGGTTCATCCGTTCAGTGAGCGATGTGGCGGCGTTGCCGATGTCGATCTGGCTGCAGGCGATGTTGAATGCGCGTCCGTCCAGCGCGATCGATCTGGTGATGCCAGTCACAGCATGTTTTGTTGCCGTATAGGCAATGGTGTGCGGCCTTGGCGAGTGGGCGGAGATCGATCCGTTGTTGATGATTCGTCCGCCTTGCGGGGACTGTGCCTTCATCAAACGATAAGCGGCGCGAGCGCAGAGGAAAACGCCGGTCAGATTGGTGGCCACGACGTCGTTCCAGAAGTCGACTTCGTAGTCTTCCAGAGGGACAGCCCCAGCATTGCGCCCCGCGTTGTTGAACAGCACGTCGAGCCGACCGAATGCCTCGGCAATTCCCGAAAACGCGTGCTCGACCGATGCTGCGTCGCCAACGTCGGCCTGGAATACATCCGCTTCTCCCCCCGCCCTGCCGATTGCTTCCTTTGTTTCCAGCAGCGGCTCGGCTCTGCGCCCGATCAGCGCGACGGCGAATCCTGCGTTAGCAAATGCGACGGCGGCGGTTCGGCCGATGCCGGAGCCGGCGCCCGTCACGGCTGCGAACTTCTTCGATGCAGACATTTCCTTTCCTCTCGTCAAGTCAATTGGACATGGGAAACAGAGTTGCATTCGCATCAGGGGTTGAGCAATCTTGATTCATTGAATCAACATCCGCGGGCCTTGCGGATGGGGGTCGCATCAGGGTTTTCCTGATGCGCGTGTGGCCGCAAGCAAGATTGAAGAGGGACAAGACGGAAACAGATCGCAACGCGCAGGCGCCGCGAACAACAAAAGGGGCGAGTCATCACCGAGGAGTTGATTCATCCAATCAACATTGACGGCCCGGTCAGCGATTTCGTAGTCTCTCGACGTCTGCCTACCAAAGGAAAAACCATGTCGGAAGATAAACGCACCAGCCTGTTGATTGCGCGAACGGTTCCCACCGCCGTGGCTAATCGCGCTGCGGCCGAATTCCATGCCTTCGTGACCGAGTCCGATATGAATTCGTGGTCTGTCGTCGACTTCTGCAAGAAGCACGACGTGCCGGCCGTACTCATCGGGAAAAAATCCGGCCTGCAAGCGGAACACATTGCCGCGCTGCCTTCGACGGTCAAGATTATTGCGAACGCGAGCGCGGGCTTCGATCACATGGACGTAGCGGCGGCCCGTGAAAAGGGAATCGTCGTGACGAACGCGCCCGATGCGTTGACCGAGTGCACAGCCGATTTTTCCATGCTGCTCTTGCTGGCTGCGTGCCGTCGCGCGTCAGAATACGAACGGATCATGCGCAACGGATGGGGCAAATCGTTCGGCATGACCGAGATGCTGGGTATGCGAGTGAATGGCAAGACGCTCGGCATCGTCGGATTTGGGCGTATTGGACGGGCGGTCGCTAAGCGTGCGCAGGGATTCGGCATGCGCGTGATCTACACGGACATGCACCGTGCGGCCCCGTCGCTGGAAAATGGCGCGACCTTCTATGCCACTCTCGACGAAATGCTGCCGCACTGCCAGGTCCTCACGCTGCACGTGCCGGGTGGAAGCGTCCCGCTCATGACGAAAAGAGAGTTTGGACTCCTTCCCGCAGGCGCGATTTTTGTTAACGCGGCGCGTGGCGGCCTGGTGGACGAAGATGCGCTTTATGACGCCCTGACGTCGGGTCATCTGTTCAGCGCGGCTCTGGATGTGTACCGGAACGAGCCCAACGTCGACAAGCGGTTTGCTGAGCTCGACAACGTGTTCCTGACGCCCCATATGGCCAGCGCGACGATCGAGACCCGCGACCAGATGGGCTTTACGGCGCTGGACAATATCGCCGCCGTGCTGGAAGGACGGCCCGCCTCGAATCCTGTCTAAGGCTCGCCCTCATCGGGACAGTAACGTTGCGACGCCGGCTGACCAGCCGTCTCCCGATAAACATCGACCGGTTGAATCCGCCACCGCAAGCAGCCGTTGGTTTCGCACCGGGCCGAAGGGCGGCAGTGGGTCGTCAGTACGCGCTGGCGGATTTGAGAGTCGCCGCTCCGGAGCCGCCTCGGGCGAGCGCTACGGTGTGCCCGGCAACGAAGCGGTGCTCAACGCGTTCTTGCGCTACCACCATACGCAGGGGCTTTCCGAACGGATAATGACTATCGACGAACTGTTCGCGCCTTCCACCACGGCGCAGTTCGTTATCTGACGCCATTCGCGGAGCGGCGAAAATCTCTTCCTCTGGCCCGAGACAGGTTTCTCCATGCGCGCCAACCATGCTTCGCCTACGCAAACTGGCATGCCCGTGCTCCAGACGACGGGCCATATCTCCTCGTTCGGCAACGACGCGATTGCATTGCGCTGGACGAACGAGGACAAACGTCTCGCCGGTTTCTCGCTGATCGATTGCGAGCGCAAACGCACGTTGCGCATCGTCGCGCCGTTCACGCTCACGCTCGCTGACGGAACCACCATCGGCCTGGCCGAGCTGAGGGTCGTTGCGCCCGTGAGCGACGCTGCGCTCGAACCCAACCCTCATGCGTCCCGCTTGTGCGAACGAATCGCAGGGCGACGCGCGAGCGTCTCCCTGGTAGATACACATAGACGCCTAAAGGTGCAATGGAGCGTGGAGCAGCGCGAAGGGTCACGATATCTGCGCGTCCAGCTGGCGATTACCGCGCTTCTTCAGGACGAAGCAATTGCTGCCGTGTCGTTGCTGAAGACGCGCGCTCCAGGCGCCAGGGCCAGTAGTGAGCGCAAGGGCACGCCGGTCATTGCGGGCAACTTCTATCTGGGCTTCGAGCACCCGCTGGCGACAAGTCAGGTGAAGGGCGACAGCCTCAGCTTTATGCTGCATCGCGCGTTGCCGCTGGAGAAAAACAGGACGCTGGTCTACTCCGCTGTGGCAGGTGTAGCCAGCGACGGCCAGGTTCGGCGCGACTTCGGCATCTATCTGGAGCGGGAACGGGCTCGCCCGTATCGCCCGTTTCTGCACTACAACAGTTGGGGCGACATCGGCTACCTCACGCCGTACACGCAGGAGCAGGCCCTCGAACGCATCGCAACAATCGGCCACGAGTTGCACACAGCGCGCGGGGTGCAGATCGATTCGCTTCTGTTCGACGATGGCTGGGACGACCTTGGCGGCGGCTGGCAATTCAGCAAGGCATTTCCACATGGCTTCGTTCCGCTGCGCGACGCTGCCGCGCGATTCGGTGCCGCTCCCGGCATATGGCTTTCCCCGTGGGGCGGCTACGGTATGCCGAAACAGGAACGCGTGACGCGAGGACGTGCCGCTGGTTATGAGGTCATCGACAACGGTCTCGCATTATCGGGGCCGACGTATTACCGGCGCTTTCATGAAGTCGTGATGGACTTGCTCGACAAGGGCGGCGTCAACCATTTGAAGTTCGACGGCACAGGCAATGCCGACAGGGTGTTCCCCGGCAGCCTGTTCGACAGCGATTGGGACGCGGCGATTCAACTGATCGAGGACATCCGCGCGGCCAAGCCCGAAATTTTCATTAATCTCACCACAGGTACGCATCCGTCGCCGTTCTGGCTGCGCCACGTCGACTCCATCTGGCGCGGCGGCAGCGACGATGGCCTGGCGGGCAGCGGCACGAACCGCGAGCGCTGGATCACATACCGGGACACGCAGACGTATCACAACGTCGTGGAGCACAGTCCGCTCTTTCCACTCAATTCGCTGATGCTGCACGGCATCCTCTACGCGCAGTGCAATCCACGCCTCAATGCGTCGGCGGGCGACGCATTCTCCAACGAAGTGTGGTCGTACTTCGGGACCGGCACGCAATTGCAGGAGCTCTACATTACGCCGGCGCTGCTGGGCGAGCACGACTGGGATGTGCTTGCGCGCGCCGCCCAATGGGCGCGCGAAAACGGCGACGTACTTCGCGACAGTCATTGGATCGGCGGAGCGCCGGACGAACAGGCGGCCTACGGTTGGGCAGCGTGGGCGCCGCACAAGGCGATCGTGACGCTGCGCAATCCTCACAGTCGCACGCAACGCTTCACACTCGAGCTGCGGCGCCAACTGGAACTGCCGGATAACGCGGTGGCACGATTCGAATCGCGCAGCCTTGGACGTGCGGGGGATTCCGGTATTCCTGCTCAACTGGACGCTGATCTGTCGCAAGCAGTGCAATTGGCGCCGTTCGAAGTGCTTACGCTCGAACTGCTGCCGGTTGCCGCCGCGAAGCGGTGAAGGGGGGACGATACGTAGGCGCTAGCACAACCTGTCGGCCAGTTGAATCGGCTTTGCCTCGATCTGATGGAGGTCGAAGACCAGCACCTCGTTGTTACCTTGCACGAGCCACGGCGCGGGACAATACAGGCGCCTTTGCGGGCCGATGTTCCAGTAGCGTCCGAGATTGTGGCCATTGACCCAGACGATACCCTTGGTCCAGTTGCTCATGTCGAGCCAGGTGTCGCCGACTTCAGTCAGGAGCACGCTCGCCTTATAAAAGAGACCGGGTTTCCGTGGGTTCGTGCAGTCTTCGTTGAGGTTGGCGATAAACGTTTCATCCATCGGCAGCAGGTAGATGTCCCATTCCTCGAGCAACGCGAGCGAGCCGTCGACGTGTTTCATCGTGACCGGCTCGAGCAGACCTTTACGGTCAACGATCGCGGGTCCGAAGTTGACGCGCCCCATGGCCTCGACGAGTATCTCCAGCGCGACCTGGCCGTCCGGGTTCGACCCGTGGTTGTGCCGCGCCGAAGGCAGGGCAAGCGGCGCGCGATGCATCATGTGGAGCGACTGCGCGTACTCCTGCGGCAGTTGCGCTCTCGATACGCCGCCCGCGTACCGTTCACCAAGGAAAACCGTTGCGTAGTCGTGAACGGCGCTGATATCCAGCACACCGCGCGCGTGCTCCGGCAAAGACTTGCGATACAGCACGAAGCCAAACGCCTGACCGTAGCGTTCAAACGACTGCGGCTCGACGCCATGCTCGCGTGGCAGTGCCGCGGGCAGGTTGTCCCAGATCGAGGCGTAGAGCGTTGGCATCAAGGCCTCAGCGCCTGCGCAGTCAAGCGTGGCGATGACCTCGGGTATGGCTGGCAAGGGTTCGGGCAGATAGCTGGCGATCAGGTCTCGATACTTCATGTACTTCGGCGTCGCCATGCCTTGCTCGCTGATCGGCGCGCAGTAGTCGTAGCTCGTGATGTCGGGCTGATAGTTGCCTGAAGCGTCCACGTTCGCGCCGGCAAAAAAGCCAAAGCTCGTGCCGCCGTGAATGACATACAGGTTGAACGATAGTCGCGCCTGCATGAACGTGGCCAAGGTACTGGAGAGGTCGTAGTCCACGCCCGCGAACCCCGCTTCGCCCCAATGCGTGAGCCACCCTGGGTACACCTCGCCAGCCATCGCGGGCACCGAGGGGAATTCGCGGCGCACGGTTGCGATCTGCGCTGCGTCGCCGTTGCTCAGCGCGATCGCGCCGCCCGTTACCGTGGTGCGATTGCGTTCGAGTTGCGGGAGACCGTCTTCGGTGTAGAACGGCCCGGTTATGCCTCCTGCTAGCCAAAGCTGCCTGAGCTCTTCGAGGTAAGCCGGATTGCTCGCATACGAACCGAATTCGTTCTCGATCTGGATCATCAGGATCGGTCCGCCGTGCTCGCTCATCAATGGCTTGATATGCGGAACCAGTTCGTCGATATAGCGAGCCACCGCCGCCATGTAGCGAGGATCGGTGGCCGAGTCGGTCCGCAACTGGATGTGCGGATCGCGCAACAGCCAGGAAGGGAGGCCGCCCAGATCCCACTCCGCGCACACGTAAGGCCCGGGGCGCAACAGCACCCACAACTGCTCGGCTTGGCACAGGCGGATGAAGGCCTCGATATCGCGATTCCCGCTGCGGAAGTCGAACACGCCTCTATGCGTCTCGTGGTAATTCCACATGATGTACAACGCGATGCAGTTCATCCCCATCGCCCTTGCCATGCGGATCCGGTGTCGCCAATACTCGCGCGGGATGCGGGCTGGATGCATCTCGCCGCTGCGAATCTGGAACGGCAGGCCGTCGAGCAGGAAATGTTCGCCGTCGGGGCTAAAAGAGAAGGTATGGCTGCGTTCGAGGTTCACGATGGGCGTTGTCAAGTTGACGAATGCAGGCTACCTGTAAATCGGCTGCACCTGCGAGAACGGTAGAACGCAGTTCCTTAGCGATCAACAGCTTGCGAACTTTTTCGGTCCGCGGCGGCGCCGTGCCTCGCACGGACCAAAGGTGTCAACCGGTGGATGCGATCGCTCGATGGAATCGTTCAGCTGGCGTGCGTATTGCCGGTGCGTGAACTATTCTGAAAAGACCGCAATTGTTCATTCCTTTTCAGGTATTCGACAGGAGGTGTGCCATGTCGATGTCGCCAACCTTGCAGGACTGCCTGCGCAGCAAGGGTTCCCGCTACGAAGTCGTGCGTCACCCATACAGCCACTCGAGTATCGAAACGGCTGCTGCGGCGCACATTCCGGGCGACCGCCTCGCCAAGACCGTGCTCCTCGAAGACGAACACGGCTACGTGGCCGCCGTGCTGCCGTCAACTTACGCCGTGCAGCTCTCCGAACTCTGGAGCAAGACAGGGCGCCGGCTCGCCCTGGCCACGGAAGTCGAACTACGCGAATTATTCAAGGACTGCGATGTGGGTGCGCTGCCGCCAATTTGTATGGCGTATGGCATGAAAACCTACCTGGAATCCAGCCTGGCAGGCCAGCCCGACGTCTACTTCGAGGCGGGCGATCACGAAGAACTGATTCATATGGAAGCGGATCAGTTCCTCATGCTGATGGACGATGCGGAGCGCGCCCATTTCGCCCGGCGGATGCGAGGGTTGAGCGGGCGGGCCTGACCCACCTGGCCCGCCCGTGCGCTGGCCGCGATAATTTGACCGCCTTTTGCTTCATTTGTCAGGGGGTAACTAATCAGCGGAAGCTAGAATTTTTTTCCAACTTCCGCTTGATTAGTCACGCGTCATTGCGCCAGTTGCCAGCGCAGCACCGGATGCGTCGCGCCGGCAGGCATCGCCCACACCCCCGTCGGACTGAAGTCATAACCCACGAATGATGCCGGTGTGCTCATCTGCGCGGTGGTCAGCCCGTTCACCGCGGGAATCGGCGTGCCGTACACGACGCCGGCTGTGGCGGTCGTGGTGTCGGTGTCCCAGTACACATCGTTCCCGATCGTGCCGGTATTGGCCCGCGCGATGCCGATCGGCTGATAGGACGGCTGAGTCACGAGACCGGTTGCGAATCTCCCCACGACCCATTCCGATATCATTTCGCAAGGATGCGCGGCATTTGCCGTTATCACGTATGTAGTCTCTAACCTTTTCCCCGTTGCAGCGGGGACGCGCTCTGAAGTCAGCGATGAAAGTCGATCTAGCCACGCTTTACCTTCTTGTGATCGGAACCTTGTTTGCCAGTTCCGCCATGATGTATTGGGAACACCTGTCCCATCCCAAGCGCGGCAAGGAATTGCGAATGCTGGCGGCCGGCTATGCGACCCTCGGAATCGGTTGCGCGGCGGCTGCATTTCGGGTTCAACTGCTCGGTGCAGTTGGCCCCGCAGTGAGTAATCTCGTGATTCTCACCGGCTATCTGCTCGTCCTGGACGGTGTGGCAATGTTCAACGGCCGGCGATATCTCGCGAGCTCGATCGGGTTGCTTCTGCTGATGGGGCTCACGTGGGCCGTGGCTGGCGTGCGTTGGCAGGCTGCCGTCTGGATGTACGTCAGCGCCATCCCGATCGCGCTGGCTTCCGCCATGACGTCGCTCGAACTGCTGCGAGGCGACGGCATGCCGGCGGTTCAATCCCGGCGCGTCGCCGTGGCGGTAACGGGCATCCACGCGCTGTTTTACGTCGCCCGGGCTTTCGTGCTGCCATGGCTGGTGCCGATCTTCGGGCCGCGCGTGCTGGCTGTCTCCAGCGAAATCACGATGTACGAAGGGGTTCTCTACTCGGTCATTTTGCCGATGACCTTGCTCCGGCTGACCCGGGAAGAAATTCATGGTGAGCTTTTGCAGGAGTCCCGCACGGATTACCTGACTCGCCTCGGGAATCGAAAGTTGTTTTTCGAAGAGGGGGAGCGGGTTATCAGCGACCACGGCATAAATCGACTACCCGTCACACTTCTTGCGTTCGACCTCGATCACTTCAAGAGAATCAACGACCACTTTGGGCATAAGACCGGCGACGAGGTTTTGAGGTCATTCGCGGAAACCGTTCGAGCCGTGACGGGTACGGACGCGATTCTTGCACGCATCGGCGGCGAAGAATTTGCCGCCCTGCTGCCGGGCTACGACAGCGACCGCGCAAAAAAGCTAGGCGAGAACGTTCTCAGCCGGTTCGCCGCAATGTCCCATGGCGCCGACGGCGACCGGATTCACGCCACCGTCAGCATTGGACTCGCCGAGTCAAGTCGCGAAACGGCTTCCCTCACCGACCTGCTCTCAGCCGCCGACCAGGCGTTGTATCGAGCCAAGTCGCTGGGCGGCAATCGGCTTGAACAGACGCCAACGACCGCGCTCGCCGCCGCCAGCTGATCTTCGAGTGGCAATCGGATTTAAGCTCCCGCCAGCTAGAGTGTGGGGAAGTTTCCGGTCCCGCTCGAAACACTGAATTCGTTTGCCAGCACGGCTCCGTCGATTTTCCGCATGGCCGAGGAGCCACGCGGATTTTCGTCCGAGCGCGATTGCGCACGCAGGTACGACACATGGATGCTCACGAACCCGACACGCGGCCGACCCAGCCCGTAACCCGCCCTGTCCTTGTCTGGGACGCGCCGGTGCGGTTGTTTCACTGGCTGGTGGTCGTGCTGGTCACGGCCGCGTATGTCACGTTGAAGCTGAACTGGATCGACTGGCACGTGCGCGTCGGCGAGACGCTGCTCGCCCTTGTTATTTTCCGGCTGCTGTGGGGCTGCTTTGGCAGTGAGACCGCCCGCTTTCGCAGTTTCGTGGCATCACCCGCGGCTGCGCTTCGTCATTTGCGCCGCCTGTTTCATCGCGAGCCCGATGTGCAGGTAGGCCACAATGCGGCCGGCGGCTGGATGGTTCTATTTTTGCTCGTCTTGCTGCTGACCGAGACGCTGAGCGGGCTCTACGTCAACAACGACATCGCCGACGAAGGGCCGTTTAGCGAACTGGTGCCCGTGTGGCTCGCCAACGCAATCTCGGCGTTGCACGGCCTTGTCTGGTACGTGCTGCTCGCCGCGGTGGTACTGCACGTGCTCGTGATCGCCCTCTACGCGGTAGTGAAGGGACACAATCTGCTGCGCCCGATGCTGACCGGCTACAAACTGCTGCCCTCGTCCGTGGACGCGCCGCGGCAGGCGCCAGCGCTGCTGGCGCTGCTGCCATTCGGCGTCGGCGTTGCCGTGGTGATGCTGCTCGCGGCTTATCTGTGAGCCTGCCGCAAACCCGCTCTCCGGGCGCGGCTACCGTGCCTGCTTCAGCTGCCCTTCGGCGGCTTCACCTGGCCGCGAATTTCGCCATTCGGATTGTTCTTCGTGTGAACGTTGATGTACATGTCACCGGCTTCGAACATCTTGGCGTCGTCCGGAGATAGCGTGGCCTGACCGGTGATCGGGCTCGTCACCTCCATGTTGCCCTTCTGCGACAACCAGACTTTTATGCCAGCGTTTTTACCTGCCGGGGCAGGTCCGTGGAAATGCGCCATCGTGGTCGGACTCGTCAATCCGCTGAAGCTGATGTTCCAGGTGACGACCCGCGTGCTGGGGTCGTACGTGAGCTTGGCGGTGCCGCTGCCAGGCGTCTGCACCGGCGGAACCTGTTGGGCGCCCGTCAAAGGCACCTCGAACGAGACGGGCGCCGCGTGCGCCAAGGTCAGCGTACCCGCCAAGGCCAAACCACAGAACACCATGAAAGCGCGCCGCGTGATGGATCGTGACATCTGGTTTTCTCCTGTTGGGTTTGCCCTTGGTGAGCGGGCGATTATTGAAGACTGCAGAAGACCTCGTCGGCGTTGTTGGCAGCCAAACAAGTGAGTCAAGCATAGACGCAAGCAGGCCGTAACGCGAAGGTTGCATGAGGCCGAAATCCGGCTATGTCTGGCGACCGCCCCCTTACGTCGACGCCAGATGAGTCTGTCCAGCGATTCGAAAGGAAATCGTCGGGCGAAAATCGTTGAAATTTGATCTGGCGCGAAAAATTCTTCCGGTACGAGATGCGCTTCGTGCGGAGGCAGCGGATGTAACTGGCGCGACCTGGTGTTGCGCCAGGAGCCTTTCGGTGACGGCGATACCGTTGCCTCGGCGATGGCGAGAGCCGATACAGCGCTCTATGCCGCGAAAGCCAACGGCAGAAACTGCGTGATGCTGGCGGGGTCGTCGCAGCGTGCCGATGACATCGTCTCCAGTTTTCCGGCTTAGGAAAGGCTCCGCGCAGGGCTGCGCAGGAGACGCCTAAGCGATCGTCCATTCGCACTGGCACTGCAAAAAAAATCCGGCATGCAGTCGCCCGCATACCGGTCTCTATTGGGGCCCAGTCGCGTCACCGCGAACAGGGCCGCCGCGCTGATCCGCGCCAGTCCGCGCTTTACTTGCGCTTCAATTGCGAAATATCGCGCACCGCGCCGCGATCGGCCGAGGTCGCGAGCGCCGCGTACGCCTGCAATGCCTGCGACACGACACGCTCGCGATTGGTCGGCTGCCATGCGTCGTCGCCGCGCGCTTCCATCGCCGCGCGACGGCGTGCGAGCTCTTCATTCGACACCGCGAGATGCATCTTGCGCTGTGGAATGTCGATCTCGATCACGTCGCCGTCTTCGACCAGACCGATCGTGCCGCCTTCCGCCGCTTCCGGCGACGCATGGCCGATCACGAGGCCCGACGAGCCGCCCGAGAAACGGCCATCGGTAAACAGCGCACAGCTCTTGCCGAGGCCCTTCGACTTCAGATACGAAGTCGGGTACAGCATTTCCTGCATGCCCGGACCGCCCTTCGGACCTTCATAGCGGATCACCACGACGTCGCCCGGCACGACCTTGTCACCGAGAATCGCGTCGACCGCGTCGTCCTGGCTTTCGAACACGCGCGCGCGACCCGAGAACAGCCACTGCGATTCGTCGACACCCGCGGTCTTCACGATACAGCCCTTCTCCGCGAGATTGCCGTACAGCACCGCGAGGCCGCCGTCCTTCGAGTACGCGTTGTCCTTGCTGCGGATACAGCCGCTCTTGCGGTCCGTGTCGAGCGTCGCGTAGGTCGCTTCCTGGCTGAAGGCGACCGTGGTCGGAATGCCGCCCGGCGCCGCGCGGAAGAATTTCTGCGCTTCCTCGCCCGCGTCGCCGGCGATGTCCCACTTCGCGATCGCGTTGCCGAGGGTGCCGCTATGCACGTTGCCGCACGACAGATCGAGCAGCTCCGCGCGCGCGAGCTCACCGAGAATACCGATGATGCCGCCCGCGCGATGCACGTCCTCGATGTGGTACTTGTCGGTCATGGGCGCGGCCTTGCACAGGCACGGCACCTTGCGCGAGATACGGTCGATGTCCGACATCGTGAAATCGACGCCCGCTTCCTGCGCGGCGGCCAGCAGGTGCAGCACGGTGTTGGTCGAGCCGCCCATCGCGACGTCGAGCGTCATCGCGTTTTCGAACGCCTGCTTGGTGGCGATGCTGCGGGGCAGGACCGAGGCGTCCTCTTCCTGATAGTAGCGGCGGCACAGATCGACGACCAGGCTGCCCGCCTGCTCGAACAGGCCCTTGCGCCATGCGTGCGTCGCGACGATGGTGCCGTTGCCCGGCAACGCGAGGCCGATCGCCTCGGTCAGGCAGTTCATCGAGTTCGCGGTGAACATGCCCGAGCACGAACCGCAGGTCGGGCACGCGCTGCGCTCGACTTCGGCGACTTCGGCGTCGCTGATCTTCGGATCGGCGGCCTTGATCATCGCGTCGATCAGGTCGATCTTCGCGATCACCTGGCCGTCGGTCGGCGACTTGATCTTGCCCGCTTCCATCGGACCGCCCGACACGAACACGACCGGAATGTTAAGGCGCATCGCGGCCATCAGCATGCCCGGGGTGATCTTGTCGCAGTTCGAGATGCAGACCATCGCGTCCGCGCAGTGCGCGTTGACCATGTACTCGACCGAGTCCGCGATCAGTTCACGCGACGGCAGCGAATACAGCATGCCGCCGTGGCCCATCGCGATGCCGTCGTCGACGGCGATCGTGTTGAATTCCTTCGCCACGCCGCCGGCCGCTTCGATCTGCTTCGCGACCAGCGCGCCCAGGTCGCGCAGATGCACGTGGCCCGGCACGAACTGCGTGAACGAATTCACGACCGCGATGATCGGCTTGCCGAAATCGTCGTCCTTCATGCCGGTGGCGCGCCACAGCGCGCGGGCCCCGGCCATGTTGCGGCCATGAGTCGAAGTGCGTGAGCGATAGTTAGGCATCTGTATCCTCAGGTATTGCTGTTATCGGTTTTGATGAGCGCCCGCGCGGGCGTGGGGATCGCAGCGCGGACTTTGCGCTGGGAACGAATAGTGCAAGAACGCCAGTAAGACGTCCAATATATTTTTTCTGCGCAATTAGGTCGGGGAAAGTATTAAACGGTGCCGCGACCGCTCGGCCGATTTCACCTTTCTTGACATTGCCCGCTCCCACCGCGAATAATGCAGCGTTCGTTTAACGAAACCGTGTTCACCGTAAGAACATTGAAACGGAAACAGAGGTCTTTTCGAGCGCAACACCGGGTTCGAGGCCAGGCGCGCCCAAGCCTGGGCCCACCCTCCTGGATTCGCGCCAATCTGTCCGCTGTGATCAAGATCAGGTAAGGCAAGTTTGCCGCCAATACGCGCCAGCACCCCGCGCCGGCGCGCCGTACCCGCCCCTCCGCCCAGCACAGGGCCGGGCACTACACAGAGTCACACACATGAAGCGAGACACTCCCCCTCACGCCGCCGGCCGACCGGCCGCTTCGCGCGGCATCGTCGAAGGGCTGGTTTATGTTTTCGAGCAGGTCATGCCCGACCCGTTCGTACTGTCGATCTGCCTGACGTTCTTCGTCGCCGTGCTGGCGATGCTGATCGCACCGAACGGCACATTGCCGACGCTGCTCGATTCCTGGTACACCGGCACGTTCGGCATTCTGGGCTTCGCGCTGCAGATGATCCTGATCCTCGCGACCGGCTACGCGATCGCGGAAGCGCCGATCGTGCAACGCGGTCTGCGCGCGCTCGCCTCGCATGCGAACTCGCCGACGCGTGCCGCGCTGCTCGTGTTTCCGGTCGTCGCGGTTGCCGCGTGGCTCAATTGGGGGCTCGGGCTCATCGTCGGCGCGTTGCTGTCGCGGGAAATCGCGCGGCGCGTCGACGTCGACTTCGCATGGCTCGTCGCGGGCAGCTATTCGGCCTGGTCGATCTGCAACAGCGGGCTGTCAAGTTCGATCGCGCTATCACAGGCATCGCACGGCAATGCGCTGAATCTCGTCGAGAAAGCGACCGGCCACGTGGTGCCGCTCAGCGAAACCATCTTCGCGCCGTTCGTGTTCATTCCGACCGTGCTGGTCGTCGTCGTGATGACCGCGATCTTCATCAAGATGCATCCGAAGGCGGAGAACGTCGTCGCGTTTCGTCAGAGCGGCGAAGCAGCCGCCGACGCGCCGAGCGACGACCCGCATGCCCGCGCGAGCAGCGAGACATCGCTCGCGGCGCGCCTCGAACAGTCGATGCTCGGCACACTGCTGATGCTCGCGCTCGGCATCGGCTATCTGGCGCTGACGTGGCACAAGGAAGGATTCGATCTCGACATCAACAACACGATCCTGATCTTCCTGATGATCGGTCTCGCGCTGCAACGCACGCCGATCGCGTACGCGAATTCGATTCGCCGCGCCGCGCGTCAGACCGGCTCGATGCTGCTGCAATATCCGATGTACGGCGGGATCATGGGCATCATGAAGGGCACGGGTCTCGCGTCGATGATCGCGAAAGCGTTCGTGACGATCGCGTCACCGGTCACGCTGCCGCTGTGGAGCTATCTGAGCTCGCTGATCATCACGCTGCTGGTGCCGAGCGCCGGTGGCCACTGGGCGGTGCAGGGTCCGTTCGTGCTGCCCGCGGCGCTCAGCCTGCATGCGTCGGTGCCGCGCACCGCAATGGGCGTCGCGATGGCCGAGAATGTATCGAACATGTTGCAGCCGTTCTGGGCCGTGCCGATCGTCGCGATCGCGGGTATCCGGATTCAGCGCGTCATGGGCTATACGGCGGTGACGTTCGCGGTGTCGCTGGTGATTTACGCGGTGGCGTTGTGGCTCGTGCCGTAACCATAATGACCTGAGTCGAACGATCTCGCTACCGTCAAAACAAAGGGCCGATGAAGCAATGCTTGATCGGCCCTTTGTGCTTTTGCGGCGTACCGTTCGCTGTTACATCTTGACGACGTCCAGCAGCGTCTTTTTGCCGTCCTTGTAGTCGTACAGCGAGATCACGCCGTGCTGAAGGTCGCCCTTCGCGTCGAACGTCGTTTCGCCGGTCACGAGCGTCGCTGTAGATCTTCGAGGCCGGAATCGACGCGCCCGAGTTCAGGTGGCCCACCACGGCTTGAAATCGGCCAGCATCACACCGTCGCGGATATGCGCGAGAGCGGCCGCCACGTAGTCGACGACCGGTGCCGGTGGATGGTCCGGCTTCGCCCACACGAAGCCCGAGCACTTGTGCGGCTCCATGTTCGCCAGTTCGCCTTGCCATGAACGGCACACGAGAAAGAAGCTGATGCGGTTCGTGTCCGAATCGCGCCGCATCACGAGTTTGAATTCGAGCGCGCCGGGCGCGACCGTCACACCCGCTTCTTCTTTCGATTCGCGAATCGCGCATGCCTCGATCGATTCGCCCGGTTCGAGATGGCCCGCAATCAACGCGTACTGGCCGTCCCTGAAACCGGTATTCGCGCGCTGGATGAAAAGGCACTCGCCCTGCCCATTCAGGAACAGCACGTTCACATCGACGATGCTTTGCATTCGGCTCATTTTCTTGCCGGCATCATGACGGACTAGCCGCGTTGCGCGGTCAGCAGCTTGATGCCGAGCGCGACGAAGACGAGCCCGCTGCCGCGTTTGATGGCCGCGACCCAACGGCTAGCTCCGACGCGCGTATGGATACCGCGCACGCCGAGCGAATAAATGGTGTGCACGAGCGCGACGGTGACCGCGATCGTCAGATACATCACGATGAACTGCTCCGACAGGCCGCGCTCGTGGTCGATAAATTGCGGCATGAACGCCGATAGAAAGATCATCGTCTTCGGATTGCTTCCCGACACGAGCAAGGCTTCGCGGAATACCTTCTTGCGCTCGAACGTATAAGCGGACGATGCGACGCCCGCCGGCTGCGCGGCCCGCGATGCCTCTTTGTTGCCGCCGCGCAGTTGCCTGACGCCGAGATACACCAAATAACCCGCGCCGAGCACTTTCATCGCGACGAAGAGCGGCGGCAGCGTCGTCAATACCGCGCCGACACCTAGCGCCACGAGCGCGACGACGACTCCTTGCGCGAGCAGATTACCGGCGACGCTCGCCGCCGCGCCGCGGTTTCCATAGCGGACCGAATTGCGGATCACGAGCAGAACGTTCGGTCCCGGCGAAATGGTGGTGAGCAGATAGGCACCGGCGAAAAGCAACCAGGTATGGAAGGACATGGCAGGCCCAGCAGTTCGTTGTGGTTGAAAACCAATACACCGGACATCATCATGCCACGGAAAAAATCGCTGCCGCGTCGCGCGCCGCCTCAACGCTTCGAGCCCGTCACCAGTTGCAGCGGCGTCTCGATCACCTTCGACAACTCGCGCTGCTTGCGCCGCTCGGTCACCGCCTTCAACGCGAAGTCGATGCCGAACACGGTCTGGCGGCCGGCGAACTGGTTCATCGTCGCGAGCACGCGGCCGTCGGCGAGTAGCGGCTTGATCGCATCGATCGCGTCGTAGCCGGTGACATACACGCCGCCGCCGCGACCCGCGTCGCGAATCGCGTCGACCGCGCCCATCGCCATGTTGTCGTTGCCGCATAACAGCGCGCGCAGCTGCGGGTGCTCGGCCAGCATTTTCGTGGCCACGTCGCGGGCCTTGCCGTACTCCCAGTCACCCGACTCGACCGCGACGACCTGCACGCTCGCGGCATCCATCGCATCGCGGCTGCCGGCCGTGCGCTGCTGCGCATTGCTGCTCACCGAAATGCCTTCGATGATGCCAACCTGATCGCCGGGCTTCAGCCGCGTGGCCAGATATTGGCCGACCTGCTTCGCGCCGTTGCGATTGTTCGGCCCGACGAACGGCACCGAAATGCCGGCGGCAGCTTGCGCCGCATCGTCGAGCGGGTTGTCGATCGTGATCGTGATGATGCCGGCCTTGATCGCGCGCGCGATCACCGGGATCAGCGCCTTCGAGTCGGTCGGCGCGATCACGATCGCGTTCACCTTCGCCCTGATCGCCTCCTCGACCATGCGGATCTGCGCGGCGGTGTCGGTCTGTTTGGCCGTGCCGCGAATCGTCAGGCTGAATTGCGACGAGAAGTGGTCCTGGTAATTGCGCGCAGCGTCGACCATCGCGACCGTGAACGGGTCAGACATCGATTTGAGTACGAGCGCGATCTTCGGCTTCGTGCGGGGCAGCACTTCGGCGCCGGCATCGTCCGCGAACAGCGCGATGCCAGTGAGACCGGTTGCGGCCAGCGCGCCCGCGAGCAGCACGCGGCGGCGCATGTTCTGCGTCATGGCTTGACTCCTTCGCGGAGGTGCCGGTTGCGGACGTGCCGGTTGCGGACGGGCCGATCGAACGACGCGACGCTGGCGGCAATTTCATCGAAGAGCGGCCGGCTGTCGATATCTTCGCTCAGACAACGCGTCTTCAAGGCGGCGAGTTGCGCGTCGAGTCCAGCGGATACCTCGCAACGCTCGAGCAGTTCTTCGAGCAGACAGCCGTACGCCCTCACTTCGAGCCGCTGCAACGCGATAGCGAGCTCGCGATCGCCGGCGTCAAAAAACGACGCCGCCCCGAAATCGCCGAGCAGCGCGCGCCCCGCGCCGCCGTGCAGGATATTGTGCGCGTACAGATCGCCATGCATCACGCCGCCCCGATGCAGATGACTCGCGACCTTCGCGATGCCGCTCGCGATACCGAGCACCGTCGCAAGGTCGAAGCGCGCGTCGTCGCGATAGATGTCGCGCGTACACGATGCGAGGCTCGGCGGACCGGCGAGATTGGCGAAGCGCGTATCGATCAATCCCATCACGAGGCCATGCGTATCCGACGGATGCCCGATCACCTTGCCGAGCACGGGGATCAGGTTCGCATGTTCGCCGCCGCGAATGCAAGCAGCCATCTCGCAGTCGGGCAAACCGTCGCTCGTCACCGCGCCCTTGAACAGCTTGACGGCGACCGCACGCGGCGCGGGCTCGTTGTCCGCGTGCAGCGCCGCGCGATAGATGACGCCCGATGCGCCCTCGCCCAACGGCCGTTCGAGCTGCAACGCATCCCAACGAATGCCGCTGATCGGTGTGTCGATGAGCGCCGCCTGTTCGAGCGCCGCGTTGAACGGATTGCCCGCATACGCGAGCCACGCAAGCCGCGGCAGACGCAGCAACCAACGCGGCAATGCATCGAAACGATTCGCCGCGAGCCGCAGCAATTCGAGCCGCGTGCATGCGGCCAACTCCTCGGGCAGCGCGCGCAGCCGGTTGCCGGCAAGCATCAGCTTCTGCAGTTGCGTGCAGCGGCCGAGCTCCGCGGGCAAGCGTTCGAGATCGTTGTCGGTCAGAATCAGCCAACGCAGCAGCGGCGGCAGCGCGCGCGCCGGCACCTCGCGGATGCGATTCGACTTGAAGCCGATCATGCTCAGTTGAGCGCATTCGCCGAGCACGCCGGGCAATTCGGTGAACGGGTTGTTGGACGCGAACAGGATGCGCAGTTTGCGCAGACGCGGCAGATCGTCCGGCAGCGTCGTCAATGCGTTGTTCGACAGGTCGAGCACTTCGAGCGTATCGGCGAGATCGAAAATCTCGCGCGGAAATTCGCTCAGGCCGCACGCGAGTTTGAGTTCGCGCGCACCCGCCAGTCGCCCGGCCCGCAGTTGTTCTAGAGTCGTGGTCACAGTCGTGGGAAAGAAGATCGGGTAGCGCCCGCAGCGCGTCGTACCGAAGCTGTCGATTTTACTGAGTCGAAGGTCATCTGGGGTTCTCTGCGGTACAGTGATGCGAGCGTCGCGGGGGTCACGGCCGTCGCGGCCATGTCGAATGCGAATGAGACAGCAATATCTGGAGCGCGTTCGGGCCACGCAAGCGACACACTATCGGATAACGGCGCAGCCTTCATGCAGTTTTGCGCGTCCGGTCGTCGAAACGCCGCCTCGCAAGTCCTTGCGCCGCCACCCTGTCAGGAGCCTGAGAAAGTGACGTACGCATACAAGTTGATCGATTCGCCGGTCGGTCAGTTGAAGCTGGTGGCGAAAGGCGAATGCCTCGCCGCGATTCTGTGGGAGCACGACAAGCCTGACCGCGTGCGACTCGGCGAGATGAGCGAAGCGAACGAGCTAGCGGTGCTCGTGGAGACCGCGCGGCAATTGCACGAGTACTTCGCGGGCACGCGCCAGGCCTTCGATCTGCCGCTCGAGTTTCACGGCACCGAGTTCCAGAAGCAGGTCTGGCGCGCGCTGCTGACCATTCCGTTCGGCCAGACGCGCAGCTACTCGGAGATCGCGCAGCAGATCGGCAACGTCAACGCGGTGCGCGCGGTGGGCGCGGCAAACGGCCGGAATCCGATCTCGATCGTCGCGCCGTGTCATCGCGTGATCGGCGCGTCGGGCGAGCTGACGGGATTCGCCGGCGGCCTCGCCAACAAGATGCTGCTGCTTTCGCTGGAGGCGGGGCAGACCTCGCTCGAAGCAGCGGCGGACCACGCGCAAAGGCAGGCGCCTGAGCGGGGAGCGGCGCAAGCTGTCAAGGACGATGCGCCCGCGAAACCGGCGCATCGTCAGCCGAGCCGGGGAACGCAGGGTTCGCTGTTCGGTAGCTAAAGCAGCGCACACCCGGCACGATGCGCCACCCACCGGCCGTAATCGCCGATGCTTCGTCCGCGATCAGCACCATCGCCCGCGCATGCAACACCTATCCTTAAGATGCCCTTTGGGGCATCGAACAGGAGGATGACATGCGCATGCTTCTCAACATACAAATACCGAACGAACCGTTCAGCACACTCGTGCGCGAAGGCCGAATCGGCGACCTGATGAGAAAGATCCTCGAGGACATGAAACCAGAAGCCATCTACTTCACCGAGCAGCAGGGCAAACGCGGCGCGGTGGCGGTCGTCGAGGTCGCCGATGCATCGGCGATCCCCGCGCTTGCCGAACCGTGGTTCCTGACGCTCGACGCCGACTGCGAGCTGCGCATCGCGATGCTGCCCGAGGATCTGATGAAAGCCGGGCTCGACGCGCTCGGCGACAAGTGGAAGTAGCGCGGCCCTCAGGAATGCCCAGCCGATAGCTGCAGCAGCATCGAAGCCGCGGCCGTCGCCGCGACCTGGCAGCCGAGCACGATATGCTCCTCGGCCGTGTCCTCGATAAAGTCGTGACTCACGCCGCCGATGCTCGGCACGAACATCATGCACGCCGGCATGCAACGCGCGATCACCTGCGCGTCGTGCGCGGCGCCGCTCGGCATGCGCAGCCACTGGCCCGGCGCGAGTGCTTCGGCGGCTCGCGCGATGTGCTCCGCGAGCGTGGCGTCCATGCTGACGGGTTCGATCGGCTCGTCGAGCGTCTGCAATTCGACGCTCACCGCGTCGTGCGCGTTGAAATCGCGCACCAGTTCCGCGAGCGCGCGTTCCATGGCCTGAAGCCGTGCGGGGTTCGCATCGCGGAATTGCAGGTACATGTCGGCCGCGCCGGGCACGACGCTCATCGAGCCCGGATCGAGATCGATGCGGCCCACGGTCCAGACGGTATCCGCGTCCGCCAGCTGCCCGAACGCGTCGTTCATCCGCGCGATGAACGCGACGAGCGCCGCGCCCGCGTCGCGGCGAATCGCCATTGGCGTCGTGCCCGCGTGGTTGCGCTGACCCGTGAAGCGCAGCCGCGATTCGCGCAGCCCGACGATCGTCGTGACGACGCCGATCGCTTTGCCGATCGCTTCGAGACGTCCGCCCTGCTCGATATGCGGCTCCAGATACGCGACCTGGCGCCCTGCCTCGAAACGCGCACGCGGCCGGCCCGCCAGTCCAGCGGCCTCGAGTACGTCGGCGAGGCGTTCGCCCTGCCGATTCGTCGCGCCGCGAATCGAGTCGTCGACCGCCTCGCCGACGAAGCTGCGGCTGCCGAGCAGGCCCAAGAACGTGCCCTCCTCGTCGATCCACGACGCGACGTCGACGGCGAGGTGCCGCGTCGCGTCATGCTCCGCTAGCGCGCGGGCGATTTCGAGCCCGTACATCACGCCCATTGCGCCATCGAGCCAGCCGCCGGTCGGCTGCGTGTCGGTATGCGAGCCGATCACGAGCGCGGGACCGCTATTGCGCGAGCGTCCGAACACGGTGCCGACGCCGTCGATGCGCGCGTCGAGCCCCGCCTCCGTCATCCGGCCGACCAGCCATTCGCGCGCCGCCAGATCGACCGGCGACAGCGCGAGCCGGACCACGCCGGGACCGGTCGCGCCGAAACCGCGCAGCCGTTTGAGGTCGGCCATCAGCCGGTCAGGATCGATCTTCACCACGTTGTCATCTCCATGAATTGATTGCGGATATACGCGTGAAGCCCACCCTCCGGCTCGAACAATCGATACAGCGTGGGCCGCGACAGCGGCGACATGGCCAGCACGCTGTCGACCGTCAGATCAGGTTGGCCGAGATTTGCGTCGATATAGCGGCGCGCTGCCGTGGACATCGCGGTGCGTGCCACCGCCCGCGCACTGCCGGTCAAGCCTGTTTCCTTG
The DNA here is from genome assembly GCF_014200875.1 of Paraburkholderia sp. HC6.4b. NCBI lineage: Bacteria > Pseudomonadati > Pseudomonadota > Betaproteobacteria > Burkholderiales > Burkholderiaceae > Paraburkholderia > Paraburkholderia sp. HC6.4b. The sequence continues at coordinate 236,203 of NZ_JACHDC010000011.1, read as the reverse complement.
CCGAACGCCGCCGCCATCAACAGCGCAGGCGTGGAGCGCTTCCTGAGCCACGGGCGCGTCCATCGTGGGCAGCGTGCGGCACAGTTCGGACGGCCGTATCAAGAAAGCGCCACGACCGCGGGCACTCTCACGAAGCGGACGAGCCGTCCGCTTCCGCAATTCACCAACTCATTTCCACAGCGTGCGGCCAAAGAACGTCAACGTACGATCCCACGCCTGTTGCGCCCAGACCGGGTCGTATTGCGTCCTCGCGATGCGGCCCGACCCGACCGCCGTTTCGTTCGCGAACGCGTGACGCGCCAGATAGCGATGAAACTCGACGTCGACTTTCGCGTCGGTGAGTTTCTTTTCGAGCGCGTCGACGGTGTCGGCGGCGAAGAACTCGTCCTGCAGACCCCAGTGGCCCATCACCGGAACCTTGATCTTCGACGCGTCGATATAGTCGAGCGGCGGGAAGCCATACCAGACGACGCCGGCCGCCACTTCAGGCACGTTGCACAGCGCGAGGAACGTCAGCGCGCCGCCCATGCAGTAGCCGGTCAAGCCAACCTTCGCCGCGTGCTGCTGCAGATACTGGACCGCGCCGCGCACGTCCTGCGTTGCGGCATCGCCGAAATCGAGGCCGCTCATCAAGTGGTGCGCCTCATCCTCTTCGACCGTCGACTTGCCGCGATACAGATCGGGCACCAGCGCGAAGTAGCCGGCTTTGGCGAGGCGATCGGCGACGCCGCGAATCTGGTCGTTCAAGCCCCACCATTCCTGGATCACGACGACCGCGGGCGCGTCCGCGGTTTTTTCAGGCTTCGCGAGATAGCCCTGTAGCTGCTTGCCGTCGGGACGGTTGAACGTGATCATCGAACCTGCGTGTTGGGTCATCGGTCGCTCCTCGAGTAGACGAAACCGCTAGCATAGCGCCGCTACCCCGTTTTCTGTTCAATCGGAATCGTGCCAACGCGCGAGCGTGATCCCGCGGAATCTGCGCGTTATGTGAATCGAACAGTATGAGGATCAACGTAAGGAAAAATTCGTTAATTGATTCGTCGACGCGAGAGACGCCCTCAGCCGTTTCGTGTTGAAAGCTGGCGTAAAAACGCGCCGCAGAAATCAGGCCCGCGCGACATGTGATTTCGCGCACGCATTCAAGCGCTTTTATCCAATGGGTGAATGACTCGACTGAAAGCTACACGTATTGCGATGCGCGCTAGAACCGCTCTATCACACCGAATTGGACGCCCGCGACCGGCGCGCCCGGATAGGCAACGGGCAGCCCGGTCACGTTGACGCCGCGCAGCGTGAAGCGCGAGTCGTCGTGATTCGCGAGATAGGCGGCGCTGAAATACAGCAGCAGCGTCGGCGACATGCTGTATTCGAATGCCGCGCTGAACTGGTCCGCGCTGCCGCCAGGCGTCGTGTAGTCGCGCACGTGCGCATAGCCGAGCGAGGCACGCGCATTGGTCGAAAAACTGTACTGCGCCGACAGCGAGCCGCCCGCGCCGTGATAGACCGGTGTGCCGCCATCGCCGTTGAAAAAGGACAGCCACACGCGCAGCTTGCCGAAGGCGTAGTTCGCGCCGCCGAGGTTCGCGCGCAGCGCGCCGGCACCGTGCGTCTGCTGGCGCGCGTACAGCAGATGCAGGTGGTCGAGCCGATACGACGCGCTCACGTAATAACCGTCGATGCCGTTGCCGTCGGCCTCGGACGGATCGCGCATCGCCATCATTAGCGTCGCACTGAAGCCGGCGATGCGCGGCGACAGATACGCAACCGCGTTGTTCGCATACGGCGTGATCTTCGACAGATTGTTGAGCCCCGAGGCGATCGTGCCGGCGCCGAACGCGTCGAGATCGCCCTTGAACGGGATATAGATCGGCGAATACTGACGGCCGACGCGCAGTTCGCCCCAGCTGCCGCTCGCGCCGATCCATGCCTGACGATTGAAGATCGAGCCGGGCACCTGCAAGCTGCCGTCGGTCGAGCTGAAGCCGTTTTCGAGCGTGAACACGATCGCGTTGCCGCCCCCGAGCGGCTGCGCGCCATGCAGCCCGACCCGCGAGCCGCGATACGCGCCGGAGTCCATGCGCGCGACCCAGCCCGAACCGGGGTCGGTGATTTCGACGCTCGTATCGATCACGCCATACAGCGAGACGAAGCCGGTGTCGATTCCTGAGGCGGCGCCGGTGCCGGTATCGATGTCGGTGACGGCGGCTGCGCCGTGCGCATAGAGCAGAAGCGCGCCACCTCCCCAAGCCGCTCTCACGCCGACGCTGATCGTCAAGGCTTCGCGGACTGTGTTCAGCAGGCAAGCCATGGCGTGACGCAGGATGAGTTCCTCCTCGAACACATCGATCGGATATACCGCGAGCGAACTTACCACGTTCGGACGAACCCGTGCGCACCGTCCAGTACGCTCGCGCACATCCCTACGATGCAAGCGCGCGCCAGCGTCCGCGACTGGAGGACGGCGATGCAGGAGTCGCCGCGGCCCGTGTGCGGCGCCGTGCCCGGGGCACCACCTTTTTCCCGCGCCGTGTGGTTTTTCGCGCGACGAATTCTTTTGACCAGGGGAAACCCGTATAATCCTCAAGACGTCAGACAACCTGCGTACAATCGCCGGCAGCCTGACCGCGATCCGCCGTGCAGCGTCCACCCCGAACCGCCTTCTGCCCGATCCGTGAATTCCACCGCCCCAGCCAGTTCCGCCGCCGCCGCCCCCGCCCTGCCGTTTCGCCACGCGCTTTACGCGATGCTCGGCATCGGCCTCGTCAACATGCTGGTCGCGCTCGACCAGACCGTCGTCAGCACCGCGCTGCCGTCGATCGTCGCCGAGCTGCACGGCTTCGAATATTTTGCGTGGATCGCAAGCGCGTACCTGCTCGCCTCGGTCGTCACGGTGCCGGTGTTCGGGCGGCTCGGCGACTACTTCGGCCGCAAGCGCTTCGTGATCGCCGCGGTGATCACGTTCACGGTCGCGTCCGTGTTGTGCGGCCTCGCCAACAGCATGCTGTTTCTCGCGATCGCGCGCGGACTGCAAGGCGTTGGCGGCGGCATGATGGTCGGCACCGCGTTCGCGTCGATTCCCGATCTGTTCCCCGACCCGCGCACCCGCGTGCGCTGGCAGGTCGTGCTGGCCGCGGCCTACGGCATCGGCACGGCGGCCGGCCCGTCGCTCGGCGGCTGGATGAGCGAGCACCTCGGCTGGCGCTCGACGTTTCTCGTCAATCTGCCGGTGGGCGCGGCGGCGCTCTATTTCATCTGGATGCATCTGCCGAATTTCCGGCGGCCGCATGACGGCGAAGTAAAGATCGACTGGCTCGGCGCGGGGCTCGTCGCGGGCGTGCTGGGCGGCTTGCAGGCGTTTATCGAAGCGGTGCCGAAGCACGGCCTCACCGTGGGCAATCTCGTGCTCGGCGCGTGCGTGATCGCCGGCGCGATCGCACTCTTCAGGTGCGAAAAGCGCGCCACGCATCCGATCGTTCCGCTCGATCTGTTCAAGGACGCGCAGCTCGTCACGCTATTCACGCTCGGCATGCTGTCCGGGTTCGTGATGTTCTCGCTGATCTTCTTCGCGCCTTTGCTGCTGCAAGGCGGCTTCGGTCTTTCGCCGCAGCAGGCCGGCCTGCTCGCGACGCCGATCGCCGCGTGCATCGCGCTCGGTAGTGTGGTGAACACGCGCATCGTGATTCACATGAAGAAGCCCACGCGCATTCTGACGATCGGTTTCGCGCTGCTGATGTTCGCGTCGATCGCGCTCGCGTTCGCCAATCCGGACACGCCGCACTGGCGCATCGTGCTGCCGATGGGCGCGGTCGGCATCGGCCTCGGCTTCATCCTGAACAACCTGAACGTGTTCGGCCAGGAGATCGCCGGACGCGAGCGCTTCGGCATCACGACCGCGCTATTGCAATCGACGCGCATGGTCGGCGGCATGCTCGGCACCAGCATCGTCGCGACCGTCGTGCAGCATCACTATCGCAACGTCGTCACGCGCACGATGAGCGTGCTCGGAGAGCCGGCCTCATCGCAATGGCGGCCGCGTTTCGTCGATCTGCGCATCCTGATCGACGACGCGTCGCGCACACAGCTGATTGCGGATATGAAGAAGTCGGGACTCGATACGCTCGCGCTGATCGATAGCGCACGCGACGCGCTCGTGCAGTCGATTCATATCGGTGTGTGGCTGACGGCGGTGGCATCGCTCGCGGCCGCGCTGCTGGTGCAGCGGATTTCGCATGTGGTGTTTCGCAAGAGCTGACAAGTGGCCCGATGATGGCCGCCGACATCCGCGGTGCGGCTATCTCGCACCGTTCAATGCAAAAGGAAACAAAAAAGCCTGGTGAACCGCATCTTTCGTGCAGCCCGCCAGGCTTTTTGATTGAGTTAAATCGTCCTTAACGCACGAGACACGGCCGCTTGTTGTCGAACTTCCAGTTCGGAATCAGATATTGCATGGCAATGCCGTCGTCGCGCGCGCCGAGGCCGTGCTGCTGATACATCGCGTGCGCCTTCTCGAGCGCATCCATATCGAGTTCGATGCCAAGCCCCGACTTCTGCGGCACCTTGACCTTACCGCCGACGATCTGCAGCGGATCTTGCGTCAGGAACTGACCATCCTGCCAGATCCAGTGCGTATCGATCGCGGTGATCTTGCCCGGCGCCGCGGCCGCGACGTGCGTGAACATCGCGAGCGAAATGTCGAAGTGGTTGTTCGAATGCGAACCCCACGTGAGGCCCCAGTCGTTGCACATCTGCGCGACGCGCACCGAGCCCTGCATGGTCCAGAAATGCGGATCGGCGAGCGGAATGTCGACCGATTGCAGCTGGATGGCGTGACCCATCTGACGCCAGTCGGTCGCGATCATGTTGGTCGCCGTCGGCAGGCCGGTTGCGCGGCGGAACTCGGCCATCACTTCGCGGCCCGAATAGCCGTTCTCCGCGCCGCATGGATCTTCCGCGTAGGCGAGAACATCGTGCTTGTCACGGCACAGGCGCACCGCTTCCGCGAGCGACCATGCGCCGTTCGGGTCGAGCGTCACGCGCGCTTCGGGGAAGCGCTCGGCGAGAGCCGTGACCGCCTCGATCTCGGCGTCGCCTGGCAGCACGCCGCCCTTCAGCTTGAAGTCGTTGAAGCCATAGCGCGCCTTCGCGGCCTCGGCAAGACGCACGACCGTCTCCGGCGTCAGCGCTTCCTCGGTGCGCACGCGCTCCCAGTCGTCACGCGCGCCGGCGTTGTTCGCGTACGGCAGATCGGTCTCGTTGCGATCGCCGATATAGAACAGGTAACCAAGCATTTCCACTTCGTCGCGCTGCTGGCCTTCGCCGAGCAGTGCCGCGACCGGCACGCCGAGATGCTGCCCGAGCAGGTCGAGCAGCGCGGCTTCGAGCGCGGTCACCGCGTGAATTGTCGTGCGCAGGTCGAAGGTCTGCAGGCCACGCCCCCCAGCGTCGCGATCGGCGAACTGCGTGCGCACCTTGTTCAGAATCGCCTGCAGATTGCCGATCGACTGACCGACCACGAACGGCCGCGCGTCGTCGATCGTCTTGCGGATGTTCTCGCCGCCCGGCACTTCGCCCACGCCGGTATGGCCCGCGCTGTCGCGCAGAATCACGATGTTGCGCGTGAAGAACGGACCATGCGCGCCGCTCAGATTCATCAGCATGCTGTCGCGACCGGCGACGGGCACGACGCGCAGTTCGGTGACGACCGGCGTGGCGTTCGATTCGGTAGGTTTGGTGGACATGGGAAAAGCACCTGTGTGATGAAGTAGGCCGGCCGGCGGAAGCCGCCGCGCGCTGCGTGCGTGTTCGACCGGACCGGATGAGAACTCGAATACAGAAAAATCGACGGCCGCACGCGAGCCGTCAGTGTAGTCAATGCGTGTTGCCGCGCAACGAATCGGGCAACGGCTCGCGATTGCCGGGCTTGTTGCGCGTCAGGAAGCCGGCCGCCGCCGCGAGCAGCGACGCGACGCCGAGACCGTACAACCCGCCCGTGATCGAGCCCGTGTGTTGCTGCAGATAGCCGAAGGTGGCCGGCGCGAAGAAGCCGCCGAGGTTGCCGAGCGAGTTGATCAGCGCGAGCACGCCGGCGGCGACGCGCGCATCGAGGTAGCCCTGCGGAATCGGCCAGAACAGCGACGACGCCGCCTTGAAGCCGATCGCCGAGAAGCAGATCGCGACGAACGAGAACACCGGGTTGCCCGACGTCGACGCGAACAGACCGACTGCCGCGATGACGAGCGCGACCGCGAGCCAGCCCTGCTGATGTCGCCACTTCGCCGATACGACCGCGAAGCCGTACATCGCGACCATCGAGATCAGCCACGGAATCGCGTTGAACATGCCGACCTCGAAGTCGGAAAGGCCGCCCATCTTGCGGATGATGGTCGGCAGCCAGAAAGTGGCCGCGTAGATGGTCAGCTGGATCGCGAAGTACAGGAAGCAGAACAGCGCGATTTGCGGGTCCTTCAGCAGCTTCACCGTCGGCAGATGCGCGCCGCCTTGCGCTTCGCGCTCGCCCTGTTCGGCCGCGATCGATTGTTCGAGCACACGCTGTTCTTCGGCCGTGAGCCAGTGCGCGTCGCGGATGCGCGACTTCAACAGCAACCAGCTGACGACGCACAGCGCGATCGAGAACGCGCCTTCGATCAGGAACATCCACTGCCAGCCTTGCAGACCGAGGCCGCGAATCGACAGCAGCGAGCCGGTGATGGGACCGGACAGCACCGACGCGAGCGCCGAGCCTGACAGAAAGATCGCCATCGCCTTGCCGCGTTCCTTTTGCGGCAGCCACTGCGTGAAGTAAAAGACGACGCCGGGAAAGAAGCCCGCCTCGGCGACGCCGAGCAGGAACCGCAGCACGTAAAACGACGTGTCGTTCCAGACGAACGCCATTGCGCCCGCCACCAGCCCCCACGTGCCCATGATGCGCGTGAGCCAGGCGCGCGCGCCGAACTTCTGCATCAGCACGTTCGACGGCACTTCGAACAGCGCGTAGCCGATGAAGAACAGCCCGCTGCCGAGCCCGTAGGCGGCCGCGCCGATGCCGAGATCGGCCTTCATGTGCGCGTTGACGAAGCCGATGTTCACGCGGTCGATATAGTTCGCGATGAACATGATCAGGAAAAGCGGCAACACGTTGCGCTTCACCTTCGCGACCGCCGATTCCAGCGGGTCGAGCGCGGTGGTCAGAACTGATGTCAAGTTGTGTCTCCTTGTCGGCCACAAGGCCTGGTGGAACGCAGCGCGGCGCACCCGGTGGGTGCAAGACCCTGCTCTACGCCCGATGTGTTGTCTGACGACAGTCTACCGCGTTACTTTTGTCAAATCCAGCGGGGTGTTTACCCTGTGGTTCCAGAGTGAGCGCCTTGAAATGACGGCAGATTCAAAGGTTCATAGCCCTGTTGACTAACCCGGAATCCGCCTCGAACTAGGACGTCTGATGTCTCCAATTGACAGACTGTCGTCTGCAGCCCATGCGTTTGCGCAAATGTCCGCCTCATCCCCGCCCCCAACCGCGCATCCGCACGCAAAAAATAGCCCGCGCCGATGCCGCCGAACGCGGCAGAATCGAGTACAGTCCTGTGCGATACTTTGCAGGATCAGTCAACCAGCCACAAAAATGAGCAGCCTAACTGAAAAGGTGGTGGCCACCCTTTCCGATGAGATTCGCCGCGGGGCGCTGAGGCCAGGCGACCGCATCCCCACCGAAGTCGCGATGATGAAGCAGCTGTCCGTGAGCCGCTCCGTGGTCCGCGAGGCGATTTCGCGTCTGCAGGCAGAGAGGATCGTCGAGACGCGCCATGGCATTGGCACGTTCGTGCTCGCGCCCGCCGCCGAAAAGCCGATGCAGCTTCCCGCCGCCGATCTCACCAGCATGCTCGACGTGATGGCGATCATCGAGTTCCGGATCGACGTCGAAGCGGCCGCGGCCGCGCTCGCGGCATCGCGGCGCACCGAGCAGAACCTGAAGCAGATCCGCACTGCGCTCGATCGATTCGAGTCGGAGCTCGAGCGCGGCAGCACCGACACGCTCGCACACGACATCGAGTTCCATCTGCAGATCGCGCGCGCGAGCGGCAACCGCTATTTCTTCGACGTGCTGAGCCAGCTCGGCCGCTCGGTCAGCCCGCGCACCCGGCTCGGTTCGGCCGAGATCGCGGAGCTAGACCATATCGAGGTGTTGCGCAGCGTGCTCGGCGAGCATCTGATGATCTATCGCGCGATCGAGCGTCAGGATGCCGACGACGCGCGCGCCGCGATGCGCATGCATCTGAGCAACAGCCGCGAGCGACTGCGCCGCGCGCATGACCTGACGAAGGCTGGCGTGTGATCACATGCGGGGCCGAGCGGCCGCTCCGCAATACGACACGCCGCCGGCAATGCCCTCACTGCCCCACGTCGAGATCCATTAACGCCGAGCTCAGCGATTTGCCATGCGCGTCGAGCGCGAGCGAACGCGTAACGCCGCCGCCGAGCGCGTCGCCGAGCACGAAGTTGAATGCGGCAAGGCCCGGCAACTCATGGCGCACCACCTCGCCGCGCACCACATCGCGCAGATGCGTCTTGACGCGCTCGGGCGTCAGCACATCGCGCAACCGCTCGTAATGCAGCGCGTCGTAGCAGATCACCGAGATATTGAGCGTATTGCCCTTGTCGCCGGTGCGCGAGTGGGCCAGTTCTCGTAGTTTCATCTCAAGCCTCCATCAGCGAGAAAGCCGGCGCCGCATACTCGCGCGGCAGCAGCACCGATTGCACCGCGACCACCTCGCGCGCCGCCTTCGTCACGCCGCCGCCGCCCGCCGGTCCGTTCGTGTACAGCGTCTCGACCTCGTTGCCGATGCGCAGCGCCTGCGCGAGCGACGCCGTGCGTCCCGCCACCCGGGCGCGCACTTCGTACGGCTCGCCATGACCGGCCGCCACCGCGTCACCATGCAGTGCGTTCACGCCGATCAGATCGAAGCGCAACTCGCGCGTTTGCACGCCGGTCAGCGCGAGACGCTCGCGCACGATATCGAGCGCGAGCCGCGCCCGCGCAAGCGCGCCGGGTCCGCCGTACGAAATCTGCCCCTCGCCGATATAGCCGTCGAAATACGCAACCGACACTTTCAACGTCGCGGTGCGCTCCGTGCCGCCACCGCCGGTGACGCGCACACGGTCCACGGCTTCCTGCTCGACGCGCACCTGCGAGAAATCGGCGACCACGTCGGGCTGCAGATAACGACGCGGATCGTGGATCTCGTAAAGCAACTGCTCCTTGCAGGTCGCCTCGGTCACGAGCCCGCCACTTTGCGCGAGCTTCGTGATCACCACTGAACCGTCCCGCGCAACTTCGGCGATCGGAAAGCCGAGCCGTGCGAGATTCGGCACGTCCTTGAAACCGGGGTCCGCGAAATAGCCGCCGGTGATCTGCCCCGCGCATTCGAGCAGATGGCCGATTACCGTCGCCTGGCCGAGCATCGGCCAGTCGTCCATGCGCCAGCCGAATTCGTGGATCAGCGGCGCGACGAACAGCGACGGATCGGCGACGCGCCCGGTCAGCACGATCTGCGCGCCGGCCGCGAGCGCCTCGACGATGCCGCTCGCGCCGAGATACGCATTGGCCGATATCAGCCGGTCCGCGCACGCGGCCACCGCCTCGCCCGATTCGACGAAATGGAAGTCGCCCGCGCGCACGACGTCGAGCACGTCGTCGCCGGTGACTGCGGCAATCCTCAGGCCGCCGAGACCCGACTCGCGCGCGATCTGCGCGGTCCGGCGCGCTGCCGCGAGCGGATTGGCCGCGCCCATGTTCGACACGATACGCATGCCGTTGCGCGCCGCGACGGGCAGCACCGCGCGCATGCGCGCTTCGAGCAGCGGGTCGTAGCCGAGCTCCGGGTCCTTGCTGCGCGCCTGCTGCGCGATCGCGATCGTGCGTTCGGCGAGGCATTCGAACACGAGATAGTCGAGCTGGCCGTGTTCCGCGAGTTCGAGCGCGGGTTCGATGCGGTCGCCCGAATAGCCCGCGCCCGCGCCGATGCGCACGACGCGTCGAGGTTCAGTGGCTGTCATGGTGCTCCCGTTCCTTCAGTGAAGCTCACAGTGGAAAGATCCCGAGCACGACGCACGCGATCGTCATCACGACCGACGCGCCGAACAGCAGGGGAAACGTGAATCGTTGATGATCGGCCAGATCGATACCGCACAGCCCGACCACGAGGAACGTCGCGGGCGTGAGCGGACTGACCGGAAAACCGGTGGTCATTTGTCCAAGCAACGCGGCCTGACCGACGTGCACCGCGGGCACGCCGAGTTGGCCGGCCACTTCCGCGATCACCGGCAGTACACCGAAATAAAACGAATCGGGATCGAACAGCATGCTGAGCGGCATCGACAGCAGGCCGAGCACGATCGGAATATGACTCGCCATCGCCGGCGGCACGAAGCCGACGGCCGCCTGCGCCATCGCCTTCAGCATGCCGCTGCCCTGCATCACGCCGGTGAACACGCCGGCCGCGAGCAGGATGCCGGCCATCATCAGCGCGGCGCGCGCATGCGCGTCGATCCGTTTGCGCTGCATGTCCACATTCGGATAGTTGACCATCAATGCGATGCACAGGCCCACCATGAACATGATCGCCGGCGGAATCTTCTCGCCCATCACGACCATCGTGCCGAGCACGACGAGCGTCAGCACGATGTTGAACCAGAAGTTTTGCGGGCGGCGCAGCGCCTGTTGTTCCGGCGTCAGTTCGCGTTGGGGCATCGGCACGGAACCGCTCGCAGCGTTGAGACCGAGGCGCTTTTCCTCGCGCCGCCCGAGCCAGTACGCCATCGAGAACACAAATACGAGGCCGATCGCCTGCACCGGAATAAGCGGATTGAACAACGCCGAGATCGGCAGATGCAACGACGCGGACGCGCGAATCATCGGCCCCGTCCATGGCAGGAAATTGATGCCGGCCGCCATCGATACCGCCGCGGCGAGCACGCGCCGGTCCATCTTCAGGCGGTCGTAGAGCGGCAGCATCGCCGGAATGGTGACGAGGAAGCAGACAGCGCCGGAGCCGTCGAGGTGGATCAGCAGCGCGAGCAGCGTGGTGCCCATCACGATGCGCGTGGGCCGTGTGCCGACCGCGCGCAGGATGCGCTCGATGATCGGGTCGAGCGTACCGGCGTCGGTGATCGTGCCGAAGTACAGGATCGCGAAGACGAACATGCAGACGACGGGCGCGAGGCTCTTGAGGCCATCGACGACGAACTTGCTCGTCTGCAAGCCGAAGCCGCCGAGCAGCGAGGCCGCGAGCGGCACGATGATCAGCGCGACGAGCGGCGACATGCGTTTGGACAGGATCGCGCCGAGCAGCACGACGATGGTAGCCAGCCCCAGCAATGGCAGCATGAGCTTGTCTCCAGGTTGTTTTTTAGTGTGATCGAGCGTAAGTTCGGGGCAGCAATAATGCAATTGAAATGAATTGATTGCAGCAATCACAAATCATCATGGATCTGAATCTCCGGGACATCCGCGCGTTTATCGCGGTCGCGCAAACGGGCAGCTTCACGCGTGCGGCCGCGCGGCTGCATCTGTCGCAACCGGCGTTGACGGTGCAGATTCGCCGGCTCGAGGAAACGGTCGGCCTGCGCCTGTTCGATCGCAACAGCCGCAACGTCGCCCTGACGCCGACCGGCCGCGAGCTGCTGCCCGTGCTGCAGAAATCGCTGCACGACATGGAGCACGTGCTGCTCGACGCGCGCGCGCTCGGCGAAGGCGGGAGCGGCACGTTGCGCATCGCGTGTCTGCCGACCTTCGCGGCGAGCGTGCTGCCCGAGCTCGTGCAGGCGCTGAGAAAAGCCGTGCCGCGCGTCGGCTTCGAGGTGCGCGATGTCGTCGCGAGCATGGTCAACACGTTGGTGCGCAACGAGGAAGCCGATATCGGACTGACGGGCGGCGAGCTGAACGACAGCGGGCTCGAGGTACTGCATGCGGGCATCGACCGGCTCGTCGCCGTGCTGCCGAAGCAGCACGCGCTCGCGCGGCGGCGCCGGCCCGTCACGCTCGCCGATCTCGCCAGCGAGCCGCTCGTGCTGACCGCGCAGGGCACGAGCGTGCGAGCGGTCGTCGACAGCGCATTCGCCGACGCGCAATGTGAGCCGCGCATCGCCTGCGAACCGACCTACATGATGAGCGCGGTCGCGATGGCGCGCGCCGGGCTCGGCATCACGATCCTGCCGGCGTCGGCGCGCGAGGTGCGCGCGGAGCCCGAGCTGGTCGCGCGACCCATCGACGAAGCCGCGTTCACGCGGCGCATCGCGCTGATCAAAAAGCGCGGCCGAACCTTGCCGCCGGTGACCGAGACCTTCGTCGCGATGCTGATCGAACGGCTCGGCGCGTCATAGGGCCGCACAGCGTCGTTTTGCGCGTCGCGCGCAGCCCCTAATTTTCACGATACGAAACGATGCCGCGCGTCGTAAAAAATCATGTTGCGTGGCACAAAGCGGCCATTTCACGATGCCCGGCGGCGTTGCACATCGCAAAACGGATCGCACAAGCCTTTGTTTTTACACGGATATTTTTAATATAAAGACCGGTTCGACGCCCAATTGCCCGCCGATTCGCTGACGTAGACTCTTTCACAAGAGCACGCGCTTCACGCAGTCGGATTCGAGGGGTCTCACGACACGGCCACCCAAATCCCGCAGATTGCGAAGAAGCCGTCACGAATCGCGGCTTTTTTTATTGGCAACTGGGAGACTAAAAATGAAAGGCTTTCGCTTTGGTTCGACGCAGGGAGCGTTCTACATTCTGCCGGGTCAGGACGGCTGGGAAGCCACCTACGGCAACGAAACGCTCGGAGAATTCTCGAACCCGCAACAGGCCGCCGACGACCTCGCGCGCGGTCTGAGCTGCGAGCATCTGTCGGAGCTCGACACGTCGACGCTCGAGATTCCGGAGAAGCTCGCCGATTGGGAAATCGTTCACGTATAAGGAAGGACATGACCGACGGCGACGTAGCAGTGACAGTAGAAACGACAATGGCGCCCGAAGGCGCCATTGTCGTATTTGCGGTCCTGCTTGCGGCTTTGTCCGCGGTTGTGCTGCGCATGCTTACCGTGCGGCTTTCGGGGCCAGCGCAGGTGCGGCCGCGGCGCTTACCGCATCAGTCGCCCGCGCGAACTCAAGCCACCGAATCGACGATTGCGTTCAGCGTCGCGCTCGGGCGCATCGCCTTGCTAGTCAGCTCGACGTTCGGACGGTAGTAGCCGCCGATATCCACCGGCTTGCCCTGCGCCGCGCCGAGTTCCGCGACGATCTTCGCCTCGTTGTCGGCCATCGCCTTCGCGACGCCGGCGAACTGCGCCTGCAGCGCGGCATCGTCGGTTTGCGCGGCCAGTGCTTCGGCCCAGTACATCGCGAGGTAGAAGTGGCTGCCGCGATTGTCGATGCCGCCGACCTTGCGCGCCGGCGACTTGTCGTTGTCGAGGAACTTGCCAGTCGCCTGATCGAGCGTCTTCGCAAGAATCTGCGCCTTCGGGTTGTGATACGCGGTGCCCAGATGCTCGAGCGATGCCGCCAGCGCGAGGAATTCACCGAGCGAATCCCAGCGCAGGAAGCCTTCCTCGACCAGCTGCTGCACGTGCTTCGGCGCCGAACCGCCCGCGCCGGTTTCGAACATGCCGCCACCGGCCATCAGCGGAACGATCGACAGCATCTTCGCGCTGGTGCCCAGTTCCATGATCGGGAACAGGTCGGTCAGGTAGTCGCGCAGCACGTTGCCGGTGACCGAGATCGTGTCCTTGCCGGCGCGGATGCGCTCGACCGAGAACTTCGTCGCTTCGACCGGCGTCATCACGCGGATGTCGAGACCGTTCGTGTCGTGATCCTTCAGGTACTGCTCGACCTTCCTGATGATCTGCGCATCGTGCGCGCGCGCCGCGTCGAGCCAGAATACGGCCGGCGTGTTGGAAGCGCGGGCGCGGTTCACCGCGAGTTTGACCCAGTCGCGGACCGGCGCGTCCTTGGTCTGGCACATACGGAAGATGTCGCCCTGTTCCACCGGCTGCTCGAGCAGCACCGCGCCGGCTTCGTCGGTGACGCGGACCACGCCGTTCGCCGGGATCTGGAACGTCTTGTCGTGTGAACCGTATTCTTCGGCGGCTTGTGCCATCAGCCCGACGTTCGGCACCGTACCCATCGTGACCGGGTCGAACGCACCGTGCTTCTTGCAGTCTTCGATCACCGCCTGGTACACACCGGCGTAGCAACGGTCCGGAATCACCGCCTTCGCGTCGTGCAGCGCGCCATCTGCGCCCCACATCTTGCCCGACTCGCGGATCATCGCCGGCATCGATGCGTCGACGATCACGTCGCTCGGCACGTGCAGGCTCGTGATGCCCTTGTCCGAGTTGACCATCGCGAGCGGCGGACGCTGTTCGTACTGCGCCTTGATGTCGGCTTCGATCGCCGCGGCCGTCTCAGCCGGCAGATCCTTCAGACGCGCGTACAGGTCGCCGATACCGTTGTTCGGGTTGAAGCCGACCTTGGCCAGCGCTTCCGCATGCTTCGCGAGCACGTCCTTGTAGAACACCGACACCACGTGACCGAAGATGATCGGGTCCGAGACCTTCATCATCGTGGCCTTCAGGTGCACCGAGAACAGCACGCCGTTCGCCTTCGCCTCGGCGATCTGCGCTTCGATGAAGCTGCGCAGCGCGTTCTTGCTCAGCACCGACGCGTCGATGATTTCGCCTGCCTGCACCGGCGTCTTCGCCTTCAGGACCGTGATCGTGCCGTCGGCGGCGGCCAGTTCGATCTTCACGCTACCGGCCTGCGCGACCAGCGCCGACTTCTCGCTGCCGTAGAAATCGCCAGCGCTCATGTGCGAGACGTGCGACTTCGAGTCCGCGCTCCATGCGCCCATCTTGTGCGGATGCTTGCGCGCGTAGTTCTTCACCGACAACGGCGCGCGGCGGTCCGAATTGCCTTCGCGCAGCACCGGGTTCACCGCGCTGCCCTTGATCTTGTCGTAGCGGGCCTTGACGTCCTTCTCGGCGTCGGTCGTCGCGACGTCCGGGTACGACGGCAGCTTATAGCCCTGGTCGCGCAGCTCGGCGATCGCGGCCTTCAACTGCGGCACCGACGCGCTGATGTTCGGCAGCTTGATGATGTTCGCTTCCGGGCGCATGGTGAGTCCACCGAGCTCCGCCAGATCGTCGGAAGCCTTCTGCTCCGCGCTCAGGTAGTCCGGAAATGCGGCAATGATCCGGCCGGCGAGCGAGATGTCGCGCGTTTCGACGAGCACGTCGGACGAGCGCGTGAACGCCTTGACGATCGGCAGCAGCGAGTACGTCGCCAGTGCGGGCGCTTCGTCGGTCAGGGTGTAGATGATCTTCGGCGGTGTGGACATGATTAATGCTTTGCTAGGAAGTGATAGACAGAGCGTTGGCAGTCGAAGCCAGCGCAAATCGTGACGCGACGGCTGACGGCGTCAGTTCGGCACGACGCAACCCCGCGACCTTCGTTTTGCGATACGACCGAGAGTATATGCGCGTTTTCCACTAAATGTGACCAGACAAACAGGTCGCGAGACCCTACCCAAACGGGTCGATCCATGACTGGAAAGGGTTTGCGGCCGATTACCCCGGTCTTAAGACAGATATCTTATAGATGACTTGCGGAATATTATTTTTGGATGAATGCGAATTGGTCGCATTGACGCGCCGCAAATGCCGCCACCGAGCCGTGACTGCTGGCCCTCCAGCGGACGACGCCGCGGGTAGTGATGGGCGGCTGCCGAAGAGTGTGACCCGGATGCCGGCGGCGCAGTGTGATGGGGTCGCTCGCCGCGGATTGGTTTAGTTCGTATCGTCTTTCCCGTCATTCCAGAATCGTTTGAAGTCGGGCGAGCGCGTCCTCGACTACCTCGGCCGGAGCGCGCTCGACTTTGCGTGCGCCGCGGGCCTCGAGGTCCAGAGTGCGCACCATATTCACCAGAGCCACCCCCTGAGTCTCTGTTCCCGAACCCGAGAGCGGTACCGCGAACCCAGCGTATCGAGCGAACTCGCCCTGCGTGATCGGCGCAACGAGCGCGACCCCAAGAGCATTGAATGCGGCAGGCGACAAAACCAGCGCGGCACGGAAATCGCTTTGCTGCTCGATGCCAAGCGTCGGATTCAGGCTCACGCGCACGATATCGCCGCGCTCGAACTTGATGCGCCTTACCATGCTTCGCGCCCCGCCGGCTTGACTTCACTCCAGACGTCGAGATCGGCTGGCGGTGGCGCCTTCGGATCGCACTGCGCGACGAGTTCATCCAGTGAATACTTGCGACGCGCAGGCGTAAGCAACACCCCATCGGGGCGCACGTCCGCGTTCAGCGAACTGCCCACCGACGCATGAATTTGCTCCAACAACACGGCCGGCAACCGTACTGCAGCGCTGTTGCCCCACTTCTGAATCTTGAGTTCCATATCCAGCTCCAAATGTATATCCATTGTAGATACTCACAGCGAAAACAGCAAGTCGCCCGTATCTACATTGACTCTACATTTGGACCTTGAAATCGCCTATTAGTCGGCGAAGAAAAGAACCCAAACCTAAACGAGGCAACCAGCCCGCCGCCGCAACGACGCACCAGTCGCCCACGACGACAACCCTGCTTAATGCCCGCGTCCCAGGAACTCCCCCACCATCCGGTTGAACTTGTCCGCATGCTCCCACTGCGCCCAATGCCCGCAGCGGCCGAACACATGCAGATCGGCGTTCGGCATCCCGGCAACGAGCCGCAGGCCGATGTCCATCGGCACGAAACGATCGTCGCGGCCCCAGATCACGAGCGTCGAGGCGGTTACTTCGCCAAGGCGCGGCCCGTAGTCATTGAACTGCTTCGGATTCGCGGCGAGGCTCGCGACGAAGTTCTCGAGATGATCGCGGCGCGCCAGCATGTTCGCGAGGCGCGCTTGCATCAGGTCGTCGGTCAACGCCTTCGTGTCGAACACGAAGACGCTCATCATGCGCTGCAGGTTCTCGATGGTCGGGTTGCGGTACAGCCCTTGCAGCAGCTTGATGCCTTCGGTCGGCATCGGCACGAACTGGCTCGGGCCGCCGGTGCCGCCGCCCATCAGCACGAGCTTGCCGACGCGTTGCGGCTCGGCGAGCGCGAACGCGACCGCGCTATGCCCACCCATCGAGTTGCCGATGATATGCGCGCGTTCGATATCGAGCGCATCGAGCAGCGCCTTCAGGCAGCGCGCGTTCAGTTCCGAGCGCGAGCCCTTGCAGACGATCGGGTCGCTCTTGCCCCAACCGAGGCAGTCCATCAGGATCACGCGATAGCCCGCCGCGACGAGCGGCTCGACGTTCCGATTGAAGTTGGCCCAGCCGGTCGCGCCCGGTCCCGAGCCGTGCAGCATCACGACCGTTTTCTCACCCTGCCCCACGTCGTTGTAGTGGAGCTGCATCTCGCGGCCGTCTTCGGTGATGCGGACGAATCGGCTGGTCGCTTCCTCGGTGATCGCCGCTGCTTGCGTGTTGGTGTTGCTCATGTCGAATTCCTTTGTTTCACGGATTAAGTGACCGCGAGTCGCCGTTGACGGCGGACCCGCGCGGTATTTCGGGCTGCCAAGCTATTGCGCGGCCACCGGGGTATAACGAAGTGTCGAGCGATTCACGACGAGCCACGCGCCAATCGCGGCGAGCGCGATCAGCGGAATGCTCGCGCCGAGCAGCACGCTCGCACCCTGACCGATCGCGAGCAGTTGCCCCGCGATCAACGGTCCGAGGATCGAGCCGAGACGGCCCACCGCCACGGCCGCGCCGACGCCGGTGCCACGCACTTCGGTCGGGTACAGGCTGCTTGCCAGCGCATACAACACCGACTGGCCGCCGACCAGGAACAGCCCCGCGAGCAGACCGCCCCACGCCATCGACGTGCCGCCATTCGCGCTCAGCAACGCGCCAAGCGCAACGACGATGCCGACATACATGCCCGCGACCGTGCGGCGCCGGCCCATCCGGTCCATCATGCCGGCGATCACGATCGCGCCGATGCCGCCGCCGATGTTGAACATCATCTGTACGACACCGGACTGCACGCGCGTCAGACCGCGCGTCAAGACGAGCGACGGCAGCCAGTTGATCAGGAAATACAGCACGATCAGCGTGCCGAGATAGCTGATCCACAACGCGATCGTCGTGCCCGCGCGCCCTTCCCGCCACAGCGCGTGCGTCACGCTAGCCGACGCATCGCGTCGCGCGCCTTTGGTTGCACGCGCCGCGACGAACTGCGTCGACTCGCGCAGGAACAGTGCAAGCAGCGGCAGCACCAGCAACGGCCCGAAGCCGCCGACGTAGAAGATATGCCGCCAGCCCGCGTCGCCCGGACTGATGATGCCGACCACCGCCGCGAGCGCCGCGCCGAACGGCATGCCGCAATACATGGCGCCGACCGCGGTGTTGCGCTGATGGGGCGGCGCCGCTTCCGAGCACAGCGCGATCAGATTCGGCATCGCTGCGCCAAGACCGAGGCCGGTCAGAAAGCGCGCGGCGAGCAGGCTGTTCAGGTCCCACACCTGCGCGGTCGCGAGCGAGAAGATGCCGAATAGCGCGACCGACCACATCAGCACGCGCTTGCGCCCGAGCCGGTCGGCGAGACGTCCGCCGATCGCGGCTCCTGGCAGCAGCCCGAACGCGCCGATGCTGAACGCCCAGCCCATCTGCGCGACCGCGAGATGAAATTCGCGCGCCATGCGCGGTGCCGCGAGGCCGGTCGATTGCAGGTCCACGCCTTCGAGCAGCGCGACGATCAGGCAGAGCCCGATCGTCAGCGCGCCGCCGGCAAGAGTTTTCGTCGACTGTGTTGTTTGCGTTGCTTGCGTTGACTGCCGCATAAAAGTCTCCAATGTTGAGTCAGCGTCGCTCTTGCGGCGACCTTGCTGGATGAAATGAACGCTGCGCGCGCGGCATGCGGCGCCGTCGCGCAGCGTCCGGGTCATGAAGCCACTGCGTCGGTTGCGTGCGCGCGCTTCAGATCCAGTGCGACGTCGACGATCATGTCTTCCTGGCCGCCCACCATGCGGCGTTTGCCCAGCTCGACGAGAATGTCCACGGTCTTCAGGCCGTATTTCTTCGCGGCCACTTCCGAGTGGCGCAGGAAGCTCGAATACACCCCCGCATAGCCGAGCGCGAGCGTTTCGCGATCGACGCGCACCGGCCGGTCCTGCAGCGGACGCACGATGTCGTCGGCGGCGTCCATCAGCGTGTAAAGGTCGGTGCCGTGATTCCAGCCCATGCGCTCGGCCGCCGCGATGAACACTTCGAGCGGCGCGTTGCCCGCGCCGGCGCCCATGCCCGCGAGCGATGCATCGATACGGTCGCAGCCCTCTTCGACCGCGACCATCGAGTTGGCCACGCCCAGCGACAGGTTGTGGTGCGCGTGCATGCCCGTCTGCGTTTCGGGTTTCAGCACCGCCTTCACCGCGCGGAAGCGGTCGCGCACGTCGTTCATCGTCAGCGCGCCGCCCGAGTCGACCACATAGATGCAGGTCGCGCCGTAGCTCTCCATCTTCTTCGCTTCGATGGCGAGGTTCTCCGGCGTAGTCATGTGGCTCATCATCAGGAAGCCGACCGTGTCCATGCCGAGTTCGCGCGCGTATTCGATGTGTTGCTTCGAGATGTCCGCTTCCGTGCAATGCGTGGCGACGCGCACCACGCGAGCGCCCGCGTTGTAGGCGGCCTTCAGATCGTGGATCGTGCCGATGCCAGGCAGCAGCAGGGTCGCGATCTGAGCGTGCTCGACCACGTCAGCCACCGCTTCGATCCATTCGAGGTCGCTGTGCGCGCCGAAGCCGTAGTTGAAGCTCGAACCCTGCAGGCCATCGCCGTGGGCAACTTCGATGCTGTCCACCTTTGCGCGGTCCAATGCGCGTGCGATGTCCTGCACGTTCCGGATCGAGTACTGGTGACGAATGGCGTGGCTGCCGTCGCGCAGCGTCACGTCGGAGATATACAGTTTCTTGTCCATGCGGGAAGTCTCCTTAAGCCTCTGATGCCTGCACGAGCGCCTGCGCCATGCGCTCCGCGGTCGCGAGCGCGGCCGAAGTCATGATGTCGAGATTGCCCGCATACGCAGGCAGATAGTGCGCGGCGCCTTCGACCTCGATGAAGACCGAGGTCTTCAGACCGCTGAACTTGCCGAGGCCCGGAATGTTCAGCGGCGCGCTCGCGCTGATTTCGTCGAACTGCACCTTCTGCTTCAGGCGATAGCCGGGCACGTACGCCTGCACCGCGGCGGCCATCTGCTCGATCGACTGCTCGACCTTGTCGAGGTCGGCCAGCTCCGACAGCGTATAGACCGTGTCGCGCATCATCACCGGCGGCTCGGCCGGGTTGAGTACGATGATCGCCTTGCCCTTCGCGGCGCCGCCGACCACTTCGATCGCCTTCGACGTGGTCTCGGTGAATTCATCGATGTTCGCGCGCGTGCCTGGGCCCGCTGACTTGCTGCTGATCGACGCGACGATCTCCGCGTAATGCACCTTCGCGACGCGCGACACGGCCGCGACCATCGGAATGGTCGCCTGTCCGCCGCACGTGACCATGTTCACGTTCGGCGCGTCGAGATGCGTGTCGAGATTCACCACCGGCACGCAGTACGGGCCGATCGCCGCCGGCGTCAGATCGATCACGCGAATCGAAGGCTTCAGCTTTCGCAACAGCGCATCGTTCTTGACGTGTGCGCCGGCCGAGGTCGCGTCGAACACGAAGTCGATGTCGTTGAACACGGGTAGACGAGTCAGACCTTCGACACCATCATGCGTGGTCGCGACGCCAAGCCGCGCGGCGCGCGCGAGGCCGTCGGAGTTCGGATCGATGCCGACCATCGCCGCGACTTCGAGATGCTTGCCGTGACGCAGGATCTTGATCATCAGATCGGTGCCGATGTTGCCGGAGCCGATGATCGCGGCCTTCAGTTTTTCGCTTGCCATATGAGTTCCCAATCGAGTGCTTGCGAGTGCATGCTTTATGCGGAAAAAGTCGCGCGGACGTTGCCGAGACCTTCGATCTGCGCGCAGTAGGTGCCCGGCTCCTTGACGGCGACCATCGGGCCCAAAGCGCCTGTCATCAGCACGTCGCCGGCACGCAGCGGCGTGCCGAGCCGGACCATGCGATCCGCGAGCCAGGCGGCGGCATTCAGCGGATTGCCGAGACACGCGGCACCATTGCCGCGCGACAGGACTTCCGCATCCTTCGATAGCGTCATTGCGCAGGCCGCGGGATCGATATCGCGCAGCAGGACCGGCCGGCTGCCGAGCACGAAGCGCGCGCTCGACGCGTTGTCCGCGACCGTATCGACGAAACGGATGTTCCAGCCTTCGATGCGGCTGTCCACCACTTCGATCGCCGCGACCGCATACGCGGTTGCGCGCATCAGATCGGCGTACGTGTGGCGCTCGTGCAGCAGATCGTGTTCGAGCACGAGCGCGATCTCCGCTTCGACCTTCGGCTGGATCAACTGATCGAGAGGAATCGGCTGGCCGTCGCCATACGCCATCGATGCGAACAGCGCGCCGAAGTCAGGCTGGTCGACACCGAGTTGACGCTGCACCGCCGGCGACGTGAGTCCGATCTTGCGGCCGACGACGCGCTCCCCCGCCGCGATGCGCGCGGCCACGTTGGCCTGCTGCACCGCGTACGCGAGCTCCTCGGCGTCGGCCGGGTTCGACAGTTCGACGAAACGCGGGTCGTCGCGCAACGGCGCGATGGTCGCGCGCGTACGTTCCGATTCGCGCAGGCGCAGGGCGAGCGCGTCTATATTGCTTTGAGTGGTCATAGCGGGTTCCTGATTCGGTTAGACGTGGGCCGTCACGGGTCGCGCGTGCATCGCGCCAAAGCCCGCGATCCATTCGGGGATCGGACGGTAGTAATCGAGCGACGCGCGATACGGGCCGCTCGCGTTCAGTGCGCCGAACGCGGCGATCCACGTGCGGATTTCGTGCGCGGACTTGCCGGCCTCGCGCGTGATCGCGCGGTTGGTCAAACCGTCGAGCGCGGTGAGTTCGCCGTCTTCGAGCAGCTTCAGGAACGCGCGATCCCATTCCGGATTGAGCGGATGAAGACGGCTGTCGCCCGCGGCGAACGCACGCGCCGCCGCGATCGTGCGCGCCTCACGCGCCGCACGCGATTCGGCCGACGGATTGCGGCCCGCGATCAGACGCTCGGCGACTTCCTCGCTCGCGCCCGCGAGTTCCGGCACCGGCGGCTCGTGCGAGATGCCGCCCGAGCCGATCACGAGCACGCGTTGCTTCGAGCGTGCGAGCGCTCGACCCAACGCATCGCCGAGCAGACGCGCGCGGCGGCATGAAGCCATCGGCGCGGCCACCGAATTGATGAATACCGGCACGACCGGATATCGATCGAGGCCGCCCGTCAGAATCTCCAGCGCTTGCGCGCAACCGTGATCGACCTGCATGCGGTACGAGACGGCGACGTCGACGTCGCTCGCGAGCACCGCTTCGGCAAGGTCGAGCGCGGTATCGGCGGGCACCTCCAGCGGACCGGCGAGGCTCTTGAAGTCGCCGATCGCGCTCGCCGATGCGCCGATGCAAAACGGCGGCATCACGTCATAGAAGAAACCGTTGTAATGATCGGGCGCGAACACGACGACCAGTTCGGGATCGAACTCGACGACGCGCGCACGCGCTGCCGCATGCACGCGCTCGACTTCCGCGACGACTTCGGGCGCGGGATCGTAATAGCCGTGCAACGGCGTGTGCGAAAGGCATTCGAGCAGCATCGGCATATCAGGCTCCGGCGGTTGCAGCGGTGGCGAAAGTGGCGACGGCATCGGGCGCGAACGCTGCTTCGTTGCGAGAACCGGCCACGTCGGCCCGCCCCGCCAGGTCGAGATGCAGCTGCCGCGCGAGTTCGACGACGAGTTGCGACACCTGCTGCGGCGAGCCCATGCCCGCGACGAAACGATCGGGACGCAACAGCACGACCGATTCCGGCACTCGCGTGAACCAGTCCTTCAGCCGCGTGTTCACATCGCCGATCGCGATGACGTCTTCTGGCACGTCGTCATGGAAAGACAACTGCGTGTCCGGCTTCGCGACCACGAAGCAGCCGCCGAGCCGCTGCCAGATCGCACGCGCCTGCTCCGACAAACCGAAGGTCGGTTCCGCGCCCCAGCCGACGATCGCGAAGCGGTTGCCGAGCACATCGTCGAGTCGCACGACCTCGCCGCTCACCGTGCGCACGCGCGGTTGAATGAACATGCGGCCGACCGGCGAATGACAATGCGGGTCGCGTCCATACACCAGACGGCCGAGCCGCGACTCGCGTTTCTCGCTCATCAGACCGAGCAGGCGGCCCGGCGCCGAATGCCCCGAGCGTTCGAGCACGCGCGCGAGCCAGCCACGCTTGCGCGGCGTGCGCGCCAGCAATACGACGCCGCTTTCATAGCGTGGCATCGGCTTGAAACGCATTTCGACGAAGTAGCGCTTGACCGCCGGGAACCAGTTGAACGTACGCACGAACGCGTCGCGAAACTTGATGCCGAAGCGGCTCGTCGGCGCGAAGATGTCGCCCGCGACCTCAGAGAGGTGGATCATCGAGCGCGCATGCGAGCGGCGCTCGGCGGTGTAGCTATCGAGCAGCGCATCGCCGGCGACCCCCTTGACCACCATCGCGAGTTTCCAGCCGAGGTTGCTCGCGTCGCGAATACCGCTGTTGTAGCCCTGGCCCTGCCACACCGGCATGATGTGCGCGGCGTCGCCGGCGAGCAGCACGCGCTTCACGCGGAAGCTGCTCGCGAGGCGCGCGTTGTGCGTATAGACGCGCTTGCGGATGTAGTCGACCTTCTCCGGCTCGGCGACCACCGTGCGGATCAGCGCGGCCATGTTCTCCGGCTTCGACAGCTCTTCCTCGGTCTCGCCGGGCATCACCATGAATTCGAAGCGGCGAATCCCGTGCGGCAGCGCGGCCGACACATACGGGCGCCGCGGATCGCAATGCATGTACACGTGCGGCGAGCCGATCGGGTCGTTGCGCACGTCGACGACGATCCACTGATTCGGTTTCGTGCGGCCCTCGAACGGCACGTCGAGGGCGCGGCGCACGAAGCTGTTGCCGCCGTCCGCACCGACCATGTACGACGCGCGGATCGTGCGGCGGCCGCTCTGCGCGTGTTCCGCTTCGATCGTGACGCCGCTGCCGTCCTGCGTGAACGAGTCGACCGTGTGGCCGAACAGCACCTCGACGTGCGGGAAGCGTTGCAGGCCGTCGCACAACACGCGATCGGCCAGCGGCTGAATGAACGCGTTGCGGCGCGACCAGCCGAATTCGTCGGTGCGCGGCTCGATCGATGCGAAGCAGTGACCGTTGCTCGTGACGAAGCGCATCCAGTGATCGGGGGTCGTGTGCGGCAGCAATGCATCGGCGAGGCCGACGGACTGAAACACGCGCAGCGCTTCGTCATCGAGGCCGATTGCGCGCGGATAGTCGATGATCCCGTCGAGCTTTTCGATCAGCACGACGCGCACGCCCTGCAGGCCGAGATAGTTGGCGATCATCAAACCGACCGGGCCGGCGCCGATGATCGCGACGTCGGTGGTGACGGGTCCACTGTGGCCTTGCGCGGCCACCGGGTCGAGCGGTTGGGGCATGTTGTCTCCGTATGTCGACCAGAGTGACCGGGTCGAGATATTCACGGAGCGCGGCGGCGGGAACCGGCTGTCGCCATGGCGAAAAATCGCCTGCGGACAACAGCTTGCTGTCTCCATGAAATCGTTGATTTGTTGGCAGTCTAGGACCGGCCACCTGCCCGCTCAACAAAATCTGGAAATTGTGCATAGAATGCACATAGTTGATTTTATTGAGGTTTAAAGTGACCAAATACACGAATGTGCGAGGTCTGTCGCGCGGCTTGCAGGTGCTGCAGGCGCTCAACTCGATGGACAGCGGCCGCGCGACGAGCCAGCAGATCAGCGAGCTGACCGGCCTGCATCGCACCACCGCGCGGCGGCTGCTCGAAACGTTGATGGAGGAAGGCTTCGTGCGGCGCAGCGCGTCCGACGACAGCTTCCGGCTCACGCTGAAGGTGCGCGCGCTGAGCGAAGGCTTCACCGACGACGAACGCATCGCGACGATCGCGCCGCCGGTGATGGGGCGTCTGCTGCAACGCGTCGCGTGGCCGTCCGATCTGACCACGCCCGACGGCGACGCGATGATCGTCCGCGAGACCACGCACCGCTTCAGTCCGCTATCGTTTCATCGCGCGATGGTCGGCCGCCGTTTGCCGATCCTGCTGACCGCGGCGGGTCGTGCGTACTTCGCGATGTGCCCCGACGAGGAGCGCGAGGACATTCTCGATCTGCTGCGCGCGGGCGCGGGCGGCGAGGAGCAGAAGGCGCTCGCGTCGAACGACGCGTTGATTCGCAGTCTCGTGCGACGCGTGCGCGCGGATGGGTTCGGCTCGAATCACGGCGACTGGGCGGATCAGGGGAAGATCGGCGCGGTTGCCGTCGCGATCGTGTTCGAGGAACGCGTGCTCGCGAGCTTGAACGTAGTGTTTCTGTCGCGCGCGGTGTCGCTCGCGGAAGCGAAGCGGCGCTATGTGCCCGAGTTGCAGACGGCCGCGCGGGAGATGGTCGACGAACTCGCGGCGCAGACCCGCGCGAGGAGCGAAGCGGGCAAGACGCGTGCGGGACGCGAGCGCAAGTCGTGAGGTGGCTTTCGCAAGCCGTCCCGCAACTCAGAACCGCGTGCGAATGCCCGTCGTCAATTGCAACTGGTTCTTCGCGCCAAACGTCGTCGCGACGACGCAACCATTGTGAAGCTTCATCTTGTGCTCGAAGCGACCCACGCGGTCAGCCCGCTTTCAAGGCTTCACCTCATCGACGAACCGATTGGTAAACGTGCGCGACAGATCGATATGCCGCCCCTTCACCGCCGGATTGAAGCTCGACAGTACCTTCAGCACCGTCTGCGGACCGTCGGCTGGCATCTTGCCGTCGACGGTGTACATCGGCAGCGAGGCCTGCAATGCGCTGATATACAGCGCCCTGTCGTTGCCGATGTCTTCTTTTGGCATCTGCGCGGCGATTTGTTCCGCGCTGTGGGTGTGCATATAGCGCAGCGTCTTGACGAATGCGCGCGCGAGTTTCGCGGCTACGTCGGCATGCGCGTCGAGCCACGTGCTTTGCACGTAGAGGCTCGACGCCGGATACATGCCTCCGAGCGCGGCGCGCGTGCCATCGACATTGCGCATGTCGACGAGTACTTTGGCGTCGCCCGCTTTCAATAGTCGAGTGACGGTCGGCTCGGTCGTCATACCCGCGTGAATGCGTCCTTGCCGCATCGCCGCGATGAAACTGCTGTCCGCGCCGACCGGCAGCAGCGTGTATTGCGTGGACCGCACGCCCGCGCGCTGTGCGAGGTACTGCGTGAGAAAACTCGTCGAGGAGCCGAGCCCCGTCACGCCGAGCGTTTTACCGCGCACGTCGGCCATGCTCCGGATCGAATCGGCCGATTTCGCCGCGACCAGTTGCACTTCGCCGGGCACCTGGCTGAACACGACGATCGTCTTCACTTCCTTGCCGCGTGTCTGCAGATCGATCGTGTGATCGTAGAAGCCGACCACGCCCTGCACCGCGCCCGCGAGCATTTCGTTTTCGCCGTCTATTCCAGTCGGCTGCGACAGCAGTTCGACGTCGAGCCCTTCGGCCTTGAAATAGCCGAGCCGTTCGGCAAGACGCGCCGGCAGATAGATGAGCTTGTTGGTACCGCCCACCATGATCGCGAGTTTCTCCGGCGCGGCGGCTTGCGCAGGCGTCGCGAGTCTCGCGAGCGCGCACAGCGCGAGCGACGCCGCGACGGCGGCATAGGCCGCGCGCGAGCAACGCGTCAAGGAAAGCTTCATTGGGGGTGTCTCCGTTATCTTGCGTCTGGGCGCCGCGCGGGTCGCCTGCCCGTGATTTCGAAGGTGCGAACCCTTCCCGATGCTTTCACGGCTGTGCATGTTGCGCGAACCTCGGGTTTGTCCCGATCACTTCGGCGTCGCGCGCGGAAACGTCACGGCGATATGCACACCCTTGCCGCCCTCGCCCGCCTTCAGCGTGATCTCGCCGTGATGGGCGTCCGCGATTTCGCGCACGATCGCAAGACCGAGGCCCGTGCCCTCGGTATCCGTCGACGCACGAAAGAACGGCTCGAACACGCGGCCGCGCGATTCGGCCGGAATGCCGGGGCCGTTGTCGGTCACGCTGACCGTCACCGCATTGGCCGCGGTATCAGCGTTCACGGCGACCGTCACGTGACCACCGCTGCCCGTATAGCGAATCGCGTTCTCGGCGAGATTCGCGATCAGTGCCTGCAACAAGCCGCGATGTCCGAGCACCGGCGCCGCGCCGTGCAATTCCGCGCCCAGATCGATTTCACGTGCCTGCGCGAGCAGGCCGAGATCTTCGACGACCTCCATCGCGAGCGGCACCAGATCGACGCGTTCCATGGCGAGCTGCGAGTTGTCGGCGGCCTCGGCCTGCGCGAGCAAAAGCAGCTTGTTGGTGAGCCCGACCATCGAACGGTTGCTGCGATGCATCGCGGCAAGCGCTTCGTCGAGCGCGGGATTGAGGCCTTCCTGCTGCCGCGCGAATTGCAGTTGCGTGCCGAGCAGCGTGAGCGGCGTGCGCAACTGATGCGCGGCGTCGGCGATAAAGCGCCGCTGCGCCGCCACCTGCACGCCGAGCCGCGCGATGCACTGATTGATCGCATCGACGATGGGCCGCAGTTCCGTATGCAGACGCTCGACGCGAATCGGTTCGAGCTGCATCGGATCGCGGTCGGCCACCTCGTCTTTCACCTTCATCAACGGCCGCAACTCGAACGTGAGCCCGATGCAAACGAGCGCCACCGCCAGCGCGATCATTTCGAGCTGGCGCACGAGTTGCGGCCGCCACAGCTGTTGCGTCATCGCATCGCGCGAGCGCACGGTCTTGCCGACCGTCACGCGCACGGGACGCGTCGCGCCGTTGTCGTACATGAGCCGCACGATGTCGACAGCGCGCACCTGCTGGCCGCGCAACTGCGTGTAGTACGAATCCGGCACGTCGGGCGCCCGCAGCGGACGCGGCGGGAAATCAGGCGTACCCGCGAGCAGCCGCCCATCGTCGACACGCACGCTATAGAACACCTGGTCGCGATATGGCGATGCGAAGATCTCGAGCGCGGCGGGCGGCACATCGACACGCAG
Organism: Paraburkholderia sp. HC6.4b; assembly: GCF_014200875.1. Lineage (NCBI taxonomy): Bacteria > Pseudomonadati > Pseudomonadota > Betaproteobacteria > Burkholderiales > Burkholderiaceae > Paraburkholderia > Paraburkholderia sp. HC6.4b. Next base: position 207,980 of record NZ_JACHDC010000011.1, on the reverse strand, counting down.
AAAGCCGTCGCTCCATTCGACCTCGCCCGCGATCATCCGCGCCGACGCGACCAGCTGATTGTCCTGCACCAGATTCGCGGTGTGCCGCGCGTTGTCGTACTCGGTCTTGCCGGTCACGAACACATAAAGCGCGAGCGGGACGAGCAGCCACCACAGCAGGCGTATGCGTAGGCTATTGGCCATCGTTACTGGTCGTCTTCCCGCTTGCGCAGCAGATAGCCGAGCCCGCGCAGCGTGACGATCGCGGCCGAGCTGCCATCGAGCTTCTTGCGCAGACGCGAAATGTAGATCTCGACCGCATCCTCGCTCGGCTCGTCGGCGAGCGTGAAGATCGCATCGACGAGCGCCGGCTTCGTCACCGTCTTGCCGAGGCGCAGGATCAGCGCTTCGAGCACCGAACGCTCGCGCGGCGTCACGTTCAGCGGCGCGCCCTTCAGCGTGAACTGGCGCGTGTCGATGTCGAACGACAGATCGCCGCACACCACCTCGCCCGCTTTCGACGGTGACTGCCGCCGAATCGCCACCTTGATGCGCGCGATCAGCTCGCGCACTTCGAACGGCTTCACCAGATAGTCGTCGGCGCCGGCGCCGAGCAGCTCCACCTTCTCGTCGATCGAGCCGCTCGCGGTGAGGATCAGCACCGGCGTCGCGTCGCCACGCTGACGCAGCCGGCGCAGCACGTTCTTGCCCGACAGCTTCGGCAGGTTCAGGTCGAGCAGGATCACGTCGTAGTGATTGGTGCGCAGCAGGCGGTCGGCTTCATCGCCGTCCTGCACGGCGTCGAGCGCGAAGGCCTCCTGCTCCAGCATCTTCGCGAGCCAGTGCGCAAGCGTGGGGTTGTCTTCGATCAGCAGCAGCTTCATGGCGGCAACGGCAAAAGTCAGGTCGTCGATTGTGCCTTAAAACAAGAGGGCCGCGCGCATACCGTGTGGTTTGCCGCATACGTCCAGTGCCCGCCGCGAGCGCAGTGCCGATCCGCGCGCAATGTCGGCGCATTTTCGGCGCATTTTCGGCGCTTTTTCGGGTTAACACCCATGTTTTGCGCCAAACCCCGAAAGCTGCCAGAAGGTTTCGCGTTTCTATAATCGCCCCCATTGACCCAGAAAAGCGCCGCGCACCACGGGGTCGCGGCGACCCACCTAAGGAGACTGCTTCATGCGTACCTTGCGCCAGATTGCCGCTGTGTCAGGAGTTGCGTTCGCCCTTGCCGCCGCATCGGCCGCCGCTCACGCCGAGAAAATCACGATCATGGTCGGCGGCGCCACCAAGATCATCTATCTGCCGGCCAAGCTCACCGAGCAGCTCGGTTACTTCAAGGACGAAGGCCTCGACGTCGAGATCCTGTCGCAGCCGGCCGGTGTCGATGCGGAGAACGAACTGCTCGCGGGCGCGGTGCAAGGCGTGGTCGGCTTCTACGATCATACGATCGACCTGCAGAGCAAGGGCAAGGAAGTGCAGGCGCTCGTCGTCTTCGGCCAGGTGCCGGGCGAAGTAGAGATGGTCTCGACGAAGGCGGCCGATTCGCTGAAGAGCATGGCCGACGTCAAAGGCAAGACGCTCGGCGTGACCGGCCTCGGTTCGTCGACCAGCTTCCTCACGCAGTACCTCGCGCAGCGCGCGGGCGTGCCGTCGACGCAATACACGATGTTGCCGGTCGGCGCGGACAACAGCTTCATCGCCGCCGTCAAGCAAGGCCGCATCGACGCCGGCATGACCACCGAGCCGACCGTCTCGCAACTGCTCAAGACCGGCGACGCGAAGGTGCTGGTCGACATGCGCAACGTGGACGGCACGCGCGCCGCGCTCGGCGGCACCTACCCCGCTTCGAGTTTCTACGTGCAGCGCGCGTGGGCCGAAGCGCACAAGGACGAGGCCGCGAAGCTCTCGCACGCGTTCGCGAAGACGCTGAACTACATCGCGACGCATAGCGCCGAGGACATCGCCGCGCAGATGCCGAAAGACTACTACGGCAACAACAAGGACCTGTACGTGAACGCGCTGAAGGCGTCGCTGCCGATGTTCACGAAGGACGGCAAGATGCCCGCCGACGGCCCGGATACGGTGCTGAAGGTGCTGTCCGCATTCAATCCGTCGGTGAAGGGCAAGCATATCGATCTCGCCAAGACCTACACCAACGACTACGTGTCGGCGCCGGTCAAGACCGCGTCGAAGTAACGCTTCTTTCATCTTCACAGAACTGCGAGGCACCCGCCGATGAATCAACCTATGTCACGCGAGACGCCAGCGATCGAAATGCGCAACGTGTCGTGCCGTTTCATTTCCCCGGACGGCAAGGCCACGATCGCGCTGCGCGACTTCAGCATGTCGGTGGCACGCGGCGAATTCGTCGCGGTGGTCGGCCCGACCGGCTGCGGCAAGTCCACCACGCTCAGCATGATCACCGGCTTGCTGAAGCCGACCACCGGCGAAGTGCGCGTGATGGGCGCGCCGGTGGACGGCATCGATCCGCGCATCGGTTTCGTGTTTCAGGCCGATGCGGTGTTTCCGTGGCGCTCGGTGCTCGACAACGTCGCGGCGGGTCCGCTGTATCGCGGCCGCTCGAAATCGGCCGCTTACGATGAAGCAAACGAATGGCTGCGCCGCGTTGGCCTCGACAAGTTCGGCAAGCACTATCCGCATCAACTGTCCGGCGGCATGCGCAAGCGCGTCGCGCTTGCGCAGACCTTCATCAACAAGCCGGAAATCCTGCTGATGGACGAGCCGTTCTCGGCGCTCGACATGCAGACGCGCACCTTGATGCAGGACGAGTTGCTGCAATTGTGGGGCGGCGCCGGCTCGGTCGTGTTCGTCACGCACGACCTCGAAGAAGCGATTGCGCTCGCCGACCGCGTGTTCGTGCTAACTGCCCGCCCCGCCACGCTGAAGAAAGTCTACGAAATCGATCTGCCGCGACCGCGCGTCACATCGGAGATCCGCTACGACTCACGCTTCATCGAAATTTCGCGCGATATCTGGCATGACCTGCGCGAAGAAGTGCAGATCGGTTAATCAAGGAACGGCAAACATGTCTACACCCTCTCAACAGATGATGCCCTCGGGCATCGACGCCGCGTCGCTCGCTCACGTCGAGCGTATTGCGCAGAAGAAGATCCGCCAGCGCCAGGTTCTGGTGATTTCGCTGCGCATTCTCCTGCTCGTGGTCGTGCTCGGCGGCTGGGAACTGTCCGCGCGCCTGAAGTGGATCGACCCTTTCTTCTTCTCGATGCCGACCGAGATCTTCGCTCAGATCGTCGACTGGTTCGTGAACGGTACCTCGCAAGGGCCGCTGCTCACGCAGGTGTGGGTCACGCTCGAGGAAACGGGGCTCGGCTTCATCATCGGTTCGATCGGGGGCATCTTCTGCGGCATCGTGCTCGGCCGCAACAAGCTGCTCTCCGACGTGTTCAGTCTCTACATCAAGATCGCCAACTCGATCCCGCGCGTCGTGCTCGGCTCGGTGTTCGTGATCGCGCTCGGGCTCGGCATGGCATCGAAAGTCGCGCTCGCGGTCGTGATGGTGTTTTTCGTCGTGTTCGCCAACGCGTTCCAGGGCGTGCGCGAAGCGGATCGCTACATGATCGCGAATGCGCAGATTCTCGGCGCGTCGCGCCGTCAGGTGACGACCTCGGTCGTGATTCCGTCGGCGCTCAGCTGGATTCTCGCGAGCCTGCACGTGAGCTTCGGCTTTGCGCTGGTCGGCGCGGTGGTCGGCGAGTTTCTCGGCTCGAAGCAGGGCATCGGCTTGCTGATCTCCACCGCGCAGGGCGCGTTCAATGCGGCCGGCGTGTTCGCGGCGATGATCGTGCTGGCGGTGGTCGCGCTTGCCGCCGACTACCTGCTGACCGCGGTGGAGAGTCGATTGTTGAAGTGGCGGCCGAGTTCGGTTTAAGCCAGGGCAGCGCAGAGTCCACAAACAGTAGTTCGCTGCACCGATGCCGCTCAGTCTTCTGGACTGAGCGGCATTTTTATTTGCTAACGCACATCCTGTCTCCCGCCAGCAAACTGTTTTTCGCAATACGTTGGTCACCTCGCAACACTTCTTTCTTTCAATCCCCCACCAGAAGCCAACATCCGGCTGCCAGCCGGTTCCATGCGCTATGGCACGCTCGATGCATACCCCACCGCGCAAGTCAGGCGATTGCCAACATCGATCGCGGATCGAAGCGAGGTGAGTCATGTCGAGTGCACAGAGTCAACGCCGGTCAACCAACGGGTACGGCGGCCCGTTCATGCGCGCCGCGAATCGCCGCGATCGTCATCATTCGAGCGGATTCGTGCTGTTCGGCTTGCGCACCGCCGGTGTGATCGGCCGCGGACCGAAACGCCTCTGGCCGTATGTCCTGCCCTGGCTGTTCATCCTACTGACGATCGGTTCCATCTGCCTCGTCGTGCGCGGCGTGCTCACGCGTCAATTGCTGGTACCGCCGGTGGAGACACCGCAAACGTTGACCGAGCGCGGCTATACGGCGAACTTTCTCGCCGAGCGGATCATGTCGGCGATGAAGGAAATCGGCCAGGATGCCGAATCGATTCCGCACGACACGATGACCAGCAACGACGCGCAGCAGGACATCCAGATTCCGGGTCAGGAAATGTCGTATGCGACGACGGTGCGCTTCATCAAAGGCGTGCTCAAACGCGACGATGTCGCCGTGCACATCGGCATCACGAAGACGAATGGCAGCGCGGATTCATACGTCGCGCACGTGCAGATAGAACACGGACCGTTCAACGGCCGCGAAAGCACGGTGCCGTTCGAAGGGCGCGACCTCGAAAAGCTCGTGCGCGACATCGCAGTCACGGCGATGCGCCTCGCCGAACCTAACATCCTCGCCAGTCATCTGTTCACGCAGGTCCAAAAAAAGACCAAATGCTCGCTCGCGCAATGCGACTATCGCGAGATCGTCGGGATCTATGACGAAGTCCTCGCGTTGCCCTCATCCGAGCAAGCCCAATGGGCAGTCGCGGGTAAGGCGTGGTTGCTCGACAGTCAGCAGCGCTCGACAGAAGCCGAGCAGCAGATCCGTGAAGCATTGACCCAATACAAGCACTCGGCGGTGCTGCGCGCGAGTCTCGGCATTGCGCTCGAACAGCAGAACCGCATCGACGATGCGCTAAAGGAACTGCGGGCCGGCGCGAAGGAAAAGTCGCGCACCGCTGAAAACCTGCGACTGCTCGGCGACGTGCTGTTGCATTCGAACAAGCACGATCACGAAGCACTCGAAGCATTCAGGCAAGCTGCCAAGATGAACCCCGACTCCGTCGACACGCTGCACGACTGGGCCGAGGCGCTCGTCAAAACCGGCCACGACGACGAAGCGATCGACAAGCTGTCGCACGCCGTCGCGTTGCGTCCCGATCTCGCGCCGTCCTATGTGGAATGGGGCCACGCGCTGGAACACAAAGGCGCGCTGCGCGAGGCCGCGCGCAAGTATGCACAGGCATTGCAGCTCGACGCCGGCACGTTGTCGGCGCGCGAACGCGAGCTGGCGCTCTCGACGGACGCATCGCCCGACGAAGCCGACACCCGGACATCAAGGCCTGACCTGCGCGTCAAGCCCGTTTCGAATCCCATGACGTCGTACCCGCTTCGGGCATCGCTCGATACGGTAAGCGACGCCGTAGGACGGGTGATGCGAGCGGCCTGAGCCGCGCGCATTCGCCATTTGAGTTGGCAACACAGCCGAACAGGAGACAGTTCGATGGACAGCTTCGAAGATGCATTCAAAGCCTTGATCGGAAACGAAGGCGGGTACAGCTTCAATCCGGCCGATCCAGGCGGCGAAACGATGTGGGGTGTGACAGCGCGCGTCGCGCGCAGTGAGGGCTATAACGGCGCGATGAAAGACCTGCCGCTCGATACCGCCCATCAGATCGCCAAGCGCAGGTACTGGGACCCGTTGCATCTCGACGAACTCGATCCGCGCGTGGCTTTCCAGATTTTCGATGCGAACTACAACGGCGGCCTCGTCGTGCTGTGGATGCAGAAAGCGTCCGGCGCCAGGGAAGACGGCAAGTTCGGCCCCGACACGCTCGATGCGGTCAAGAACGCCGATCCGATGAAGTTCGTGATGCGCTTCGCCGCGTATCGTCTGCGGTACCTGCGGAACCTGCATTCGTGGCCGAGTTTCAGCCGCGGCTGGACCGAACGCATGGCAGCCAATCTTCTCCTGGGAGCAGCATGATGGACTGGTCTAAAGTAGCGAAGAATATCAACAGCACCGCCCCGCTTCTCGCCGGGCTCGTAGGGGGGCCGGTCGGCCTCGGCGTGACCGCTGCCGCCGCGATCATCTCGCACGCGCTCGGCACGCCGGGCGACCCGGCCTTCGTGGAACCCGCGTTGAACGACCCCGGCGCACTCGAAAAACTTCGCCAGGCCGAAAGCGCGAATTCGCTGCAATTGCAGCAGTTGATGGTGACGGCCGCGCAGTCGAGCCTCGCGCACGACGCCGACATGGCCCGCATCGCCACGAGCGACACCGCGAATGCACGCGCGATGGGTGTCGCCAATCGCGACTGGGTCCCGAAGGTGCTCGCCATGGCCGTCACCGCCGGCTTCTTCGGCATTTTGCTGCTGATGGCGTTCCAGCCTTTGCCGGGTACCAACAAGGATCTCGTCAACGTGATCGTCGGCGCGTTGGGAACCGCGTGGATCAGCATCATCGGCTATTACTTCGGCACGTCGGTCGGCTCGATGCGCAAGACCGAGCTGCTCGCGAAGCCGAGCGTGCCGATCACGGCCGATAGCGCGTTGACGTTGCGCGAACCGGCGTCGCAGTCGGGAGCGCAAGCACCGGCGACGGCCGCGCCGTCCGGCGACCACTTCCCATCGTTCGCGCCGGGCGGGCAAGGTCCGATCTTCTCGGGCGGCAGTTGAGTCGATGCTACGTTAAGCGAATCATGCATACGACGAAGTACATTGACCGTCGCGTGCATGTCCGCCTCAAAGCAGGGCTCTTTCGCCAGCGCGCGTTTTGCGCTAAGTTGGCAACGCGAAGTCCATCCCGTCCCGAGTGGAGCGATAAAAGATGAGTGACGTCGAGCAGAACGCGCAGAACGATCCGATCGAACACGTCGTGCTACTGTTGATGGAGAATCACTCGTTCGACCAGATGCTCGGCTGCCTCGACGCCGTGCACGACAAACTGGACGGCGTGCGCAACGCGGCCGGCAAATCGAACGCCGACGGTCAAGGCCACACCTTCTATCCGCGTGAAACGCGCGAGCGGCAGATGAAGGACGATCCGAATCACGAGCACAAGGCCGTGATGGAACAGATCGCCGCCGACAACAGCGGTTTCGTGCGTACGTTCGTGAACGACTACCCGAAGAGCAGCCTCGCCGCGCGGCAAGACGTGATGGGCTATTACCCGCTCGGCTTTCTGCCCGCGCTGCACACGCTCGGTTCGCAATTCACCGTGTGCGACCGGTGGTTCTCGTCATTGCCGGGGCCGACGTGGCCCAACCGTTTTTTCGCGCTGACGGGTACGTCGAAAGGCGAGATCGGAATGCCTTCGGGACTCGACGGGCTCAATCCGCACTGGTACACCGAGCAGGATCAGGACACGATTTTCGATCGGCTGAACGCCGCGCGCAAAACGTGGAGCGTCTATTTCTACGACTTCCCCGCCTCGTTGCTGCTGAAGAACCAGCGACGCGCGGAAAACCTTGCGAATTACCGCTCTTTCGATCAATTCTTCGAGGACGCAGCGGGACCCGCCAGTCAGTTTCCGCAATTCGTACTGATCGAGCCGAAGTACTTCGGCGAAGCGCAGAACGACGATCATCCGCCGCACAACATCATGAAGGCAGAGAAGCTGATCGCGGATACCTACAATGCGCTGCGCTCGAATCAGGCGCTGTGGGAGCGCACGTTACTGGTGGTCCTCTACGATGAGCACGGCGGTTTCTACGACCACGTATCGCCGCCGGCCGACGTGCTCGCACCCGACGACCACACCGCGAGCTTCGATTTCAAACGACTCGGCGTGCGTGTTCCCGCCATCCTGGTGTCACCGTGGTGCGAAGCCGGCGTGTGCAACGAACGATTCGATCATTGCAGCCTGCTGAAGTACCTGTGCGACAAGTGGCAAATGCCACCGCTCGGCAAGCGCACCGAGGCGTCCGCGAACCTCGGTGTGGCGATTCGCCGTGGCGGCGGCGCGCGCACCGATACGCCGCCGTTTATTCGCGTACCCAATCAATCGCTGATTGCGCAGCACGTCGAACTGGAGCGCAAATCGTCGAATGGCAATCAGCATGGCCTGCATCACTTCGCCGACTATCTGCACGCGGAACTGGACCGGCTCGCCGCCGAGGCGGTCGAGGCGGCCGCGCAACTGGCGCGCACCGGCAACGCATGGGTGCGCTTCAAGAGCGCGTTGGGCTCGCTGATGATGAGTCTCGGCCAGTGGCTCAGCAAGGACTTCTACGACGCACGCGACCAACGCGATGCACGCACGAGCCAGGCGTTCACGCGTTTGCGGCAATCGGTCCGTGGGGCGACGCCGGGCATCGCGCGAAACGATGCGGAAGAAACGGCCTCGCCCGTCAATCCGGTTCCGGAGAAATAGCACGCCGCAAAGCGGTGGTAGTGTGGAACGTTGCCGGATGCCAAAGTTCGTGAAATCGGGGACCTTGGATTTCTTCGACTATTTCAATCGTCTTGACGCAGTGGCCGGTTGGCAGTGCCCGGTTGGCAGTGACGGTATCAGTGAAGCGGACGGTGAATCGTGCCACAGAAACCGGGAATTTCGGTTCGGGACCGCCGCAGCGCAGCGCTGCCTGCCATTCAGAGGGAGCTCCACGCGAGCGTTGCGGCGATGCAGTGGATCGTCAACGCCTACCTGCTCTTTCTCGGGTCCTTTGTGCTGGTGGGCGGATCGATGGGTGACAAGCTGCCAGACCGGGCGGTTGCTGGAGCCGGACGCGCAAGCTGCGGCGGCAGCCGGCGATGCTCATACGCCGCCGCAGACACCCGTGGCGAAGGCGGAAGCCGACGCCATCACTGACGCGCTGCGCGCAGTCGCGCTGGTGTCCGGCGCGTGCGCGTTCGCAGGAGCGGGTCTCGCGGTGGCGACCATCCAGCCCGCAAGTGATGTGCTTGGCGTCGCCGGACGCGCCTGCTTTCGGCATCCGTACTTCGATCTCCGCTGAAACGTACCGCCTTCAGGCAGGCAACCATTATGCGCGGCCCGCTGACGGATCGCCGTGTACACGTTTGCTGCCAATCGCGCCGCAACCATGTGCGGGGACTGAGCCGTGGACAAGGTGCGGAACCCTTCTTGAAAATTCCGTGAAGCAATGAGGGGGTGGTCGAGCGTCCTGACGAATGCTCTGCGCATTCTTTCGGTATCGCCAAATCCGGTCTCTCTGGCGATCACTGCAAGTGAGAGTTCTCCGGTATCGACGAGGCTGCGAGCGGCATCGACCCGCAGGATGAGCAAGATCGACCAGGTTTTGTACGTCAGCAAGAGCATACGTCGTCGGGCGTTCGCGACGGCGGAAGATAGCCGCCCGCGCCCGTGCCGAGCACACCCCGGCGTCGACCGTCAGGTCGGCCGGCAGCGCAACCTTCAACATCGACATCGTCTGAACGCCGTCTCCATTACGAAATGCGGTGCCTGGAGCGCGAGGGGTGTGCGCTACTCGAATGCAACGAGGGCTTGCGGCGAAGGTGGCAGCGGCATCACCGTTACGTTGGAAAAGCCGGCTTCGCGGCCCATTTGCTCGAGTTCGCGCGCGGTGTACGCGTCGCCTTGCGGCGTGGACGCAAGCATCATAAAGGAAAACGCGGCGGCGAACGGCGGCGACACGCGATCCTCGTCGGGAACAAATTCCACCGCGAGCGCTCGCCCTGCGGGACTGAGGCTCCTGCGGACTTTCGAGAGTAATTCCACGCAGGTTGGCGGATCGAAGTGGTGCAGGAAGTTCGTGACCAGCGCCAGATCGAAATTCGTACCCCAATCGACTTCGAACGCACTGCCGGCGACCGTGCGGTAACGCGAACTGACACCGGCCGCTGCGGCGTTCTCCGTCGCGACCTCGAGAACCGGTTGCCAGTCGGTCGCCACGATTTCCGCGCCGGGAATCGCTTCGGCGATCGCGATTCCGAACAGCCCATGCCCGGCTGCAATGTCCAGCACGCGCTTCGGTGCCTGAGGCCGCGCACTCACGTGTTGCGCGATGCTCTGTGCGGTTTGTGTCACGAACGGTGCCATCGCACGCGCAAACTTCACCCAGACGGGATGCTCGGGCTCGATGTTGCCCAGCCCCACGGCTCCTCCGTTGCGAACGAACGCGGCGGGGTCGTCCAGCCACAGTGCCGTCATTTCAGGAGCCGCCAGGAAATCCACGATGCTCCCCATCCAGGCCGGCGAGGAAGTCGTCAGGAATGCGGTGGTCGACGGCGTCAATCGGTACTGTCCCGTTTCCTTCTGCAGAAACCCGTGCACGGTCAGAAAGTCGCAGAGTATGCGCACACCGCGCTCGGCGGCCTTTACCCGCTCGGCTATACGCTTAACGTCGCCGTGCTCGTCCGCTATCGCGGTGAACAGATCGAGCTCGACGGCGGCTTTCACCGCGGCAGTCTTCTGATAGGCTATCGCGGCATCGACGAAGGCCTGCGGAGAGATGTCGTCCATGGTCGGTAGCCTATCGTGAGATACCCTGCAAACAGATGTTTGAATCGAATCTTTCTTGGCGGGTTTTCAACGCGTTTGTGCAGCATGGGGCTTCTGATAAGCCTAGTCGAATAATGGCTGCGTGTCGAACCTCTGATTGGAGCGGGGCGAGCGGCCACTCCGCAGGCCTGCTCGCATTCAGCGGAATCCCGAATTCGCGGCGCTGGCGCACTCCGTGAGTCTCGGCCGGAACCCGAATTTCTGGGTTCGGCCATAAGTCGACGTTTGACAGCCGCCGCAATCCGACATCCAAATGACCAGTCCCACCCTGGTACCGGCCAGCCATCCAAGTATCCAGGCGAATCGATGCATCAGTACCGGAACAAGCGCTATCAAAGTGCGACCTCGAGAGGCGCCCTTTGAGGGATTGCACCGTTGACATTGGGCTAGCGCGGGATCAATACATGGGCACTGGGCGTTCGCCCGGGGGGCGCCACGAGTGGGTCAGTTAAACTCCTCCCCTGATGCCAAAGGGACGCTGAAGCAATGAATTTAGTGCGTGCAACGAATGGCCAGAGAGCCGCCTATGAAGCTTGATCCCGTTTCTCTCAGCTTTTTCATCGCTGTGGTCGAAGAAGGAAGCATCGCAGCCGCCGCGGAACGAGAGCACATCGCCGCGCCGGCCGTGAGTAAGCGCATCAGCGCGCTCGAAGAAACACTGCGAACCACTTTGTTGACGCGCCATCATAAAGGCGTCGAGCCAACTGCTGCTGGGTATGTTTTGCTGAATCTTGCACGTCGCGCCGTCAACTACCTCGACGACATTCACAGCGAGATGCTGGATTTCGCCTCCGGTACGCGGGGGCAGGTGCGAGTTTTTTCAAATATCTCGGCGATAACCCAGTTCCTGCCCGATGACCTCGGGACCTTTCTTGCCGACCATCCGGCAGTCGAGATCCGGCTCGAGGAACGCAACAGCCTTGTCACGCTGCGTTCAGTCGCTGAGAACGCCGCAGACGTCGGAATCTTCACTGTCGAGCCTCACGCAGAGAGCGTCGAGACTCTGCCCTATGAGGAAGACGAGTTGGCCGTGGTGGTGCGGCGCGACCATCCGCTGGCAGGCAGAAGACATACTCGGTTCGAGGAGACTCTCTCGTGGGATTTCGTAGGGCTTCGTACTGGGAGTGCGATCAACACTCAGCTCACCCAGATCGCCAATCGGCTCCAAAAGGAGTTCAGGCTCCGGATACAGGTCACCGGCTACGATGCTCTTTGCTTGATGGTTTCGTCAGGCCTTGGCATTGCGGTTGCCCCTCGCAACCTCACCAAACTTTTCGTCAAACGCTTAGGAATTACCGAAGTGCCCCTCGAGGAGCCTTGGGCACGTCGTCGCCTCGGCATCGCGATTCGCAACCGCAAAGCCCTCTCGCCAGCGGCTGAGAGCCTTGTAGTGCACCTTCAGGCTCGGGCGGCCGCGCGCCGTGACGCGTAAGGCAGCCATAACGGTTCGTTACGGCTGGCTAGCGAAAGACTAATTCACGGACCAGCCCGCCTTCTCCATTATTTGACCCAACGGCACCGCAACGGCGCCGGTTAGATCTGGAGACACGAAGATGAGCAAGGCGCAATACGAAATCGCCCTCCTGCCGGGCGACGGTATCGGTCCTGAAGTGGTTGACGCTGCGGTTGGCGTCCTGAAGGCGGCGGCTGGGAACGAAGGCGTCGAGCTGAAATACACGACCTACGAAGCAGGCGCAAACCTCTACCAGCGCACTGGCGAATCAATGGCCGAAGCTGACGCGGTTGCCGTCGGCGAGGCAGACGCTGTTCTCCTGGGCGCGATGGGTCTGCCGACTGTTCGCAAGGATGACGGTACCGAAATTGCGCCTCAAATCGATCTGCGCGAACGCTATGGCCTGTTCGCGAGCTTGCGTCCCTGCGAGCTGTTCCCCGGCGTGCCGACGCGTGTAAAGGCCGAGAAAGTAAACATGCTCGTCATCCGTGAGACGACGGAAGGTCTGTTCGCTGGTCGTCACGACAAGCAGGAATCCAGCAATGAAGCTGTCAGCGATCGCCTGACGATCACCCGCGCTACCAGCGAAAAACTCTTTGAACTGGCGTTCGAGCAAGCCAGGCAGCGTCGCGAGACACATGGCACGCCCGGTCACGTCACGCTTCTGGACAAGTCGAACGTGCTGCGCAGCAACGCCTTTCTGCGCAAGGTGTTCGATGAAGTCGCGGAACGTCACCCCGACATCGGCACTGCCCGGATTTACATCGACGCCGGTTCGATGATGTTTGTCACCAACCCGGAACGCTATGACGTGGTGGTGACTGAGAACGTTTTCGGCGATATCACCTCGGAAATCGCAGCCGGTGTGGTGGGTGGTCTCGGCGTCGCACCCTCGGGCGACGTGAGCCTGAAGCACGGCATCTTCCAGCCGAGCCACGGCAGCGCGCCGGACATCGCCGGCAAGGGCGTAGCCAACCCGATTGCAACGATCTTGTCCGCTGCGATGATGCTCGAATGGATCGCCCGACAGAATGACGATCCGCGTTGCGAAAAGGTTGCTGCGGCGATTCGCCAGGCGACTGCCAAGGTGTTGCAAGACGGTCCGCGCACCCCGGACATCGGCGGCAACGGCAACACGGAAAGCGTCACGAAGGCAATCATCTCCGTGCTTAGCCACTAAGGAGCACGGAAATGGCGAAGATAGCGATTGTAGGCAGCGGAGCAATGGGCTCCGTATACGCTGGTCTGATGGTGAGCGCCGGCCACGAAGTACATGCGATCTGTCTGTGGCCCGATCACGTGGCCGCGATGCAAAAGAAAGGACTGCGTGTTGAAGGTGCCAGCGGCGACCGCACGGTGCCGATTCACGCCAGCACGACAACCGATGGTATTGGCGAGTGCGATCTCGTCATCATCGCGACGAAGGCGTTCGACGTTGAGGCTGCCGCTCGTGCCTCGGAACAACTCCTCGGTCCGAAGACAGTTGTTCAAACCATTCAGAACGGTTTGGGCTCTGCCGAAAAGGCTGCGACGATCCTCGGAGAGAACCGGATCGCGATAGGCGTTGTAGGAGGCTTTGGAGCATCGATTCGCGCACCCGGTCATGCACACCACAACGGCATGGAAATGATTCGCTTCGGCGCTTATCGTGGTCTGTCGCGTGATGACCTCGAAGCGTCTGCTGAAATCTGGCGCTCGTCGGGCTTCAAGGTTGCGATCTTCGGCGATCTTGATCAGATGGTTTGGGAAAAGCTGATCATGAACGTCGCGTTCTCGGGCACCACGTGTGCAACGGGAATGACCATCGGCGAAGTAATGGCGAACCCCAGTGCCTGGAGTGTAGCAAAGGGCGCGGCGGAAGAAGCGATTGCGGTGGCGAAAGCCGCTGGCATCCGCCTCGATGTGGGCGATCCGATCGAGCACATTCGCAAGCTTGGAAGCAAGATTCCCAATGCTCGCCCCTCGATGCTGCTCGACTATAACCTCGGCCGTCGCGGCGAAGTCGAAGCGATCAACGGATCAATTTCCCGCGAAGGCAGGAAGTACGGCGTGCCGACTCCTGTCAATGACACGGTAGTCGCGATCATCAAGGCGCGCGAAGCCAACTTCACCAAGTAATGAGATCCACCCACCCGGCAACGGGTGGGTGTCGTTCTTCGTCCGACAGTGACAGGCGAATCGCACCGATACTAAACAAGCGAAATGGAGACAATCATGAGCCGCCAAGGCAAATAGCGAATTAGTCGCGTGCAGGAACAGCTCCTTGGAAACGAGAACGCAAAAAAAGATTCCGGGCCTGCGCAGTTGAACTGAGCCGTTCCTATCGAGCCGAACTTACCCGGACATACGGTTTTGGACGCTGCGTTAAAACAACGCCGCGACACCTACCCTTTACCAGAGACATAAGGGGCAGCATATGCAAATCAATAAGGCATTGGAAGGTGGCGTAGCAATACGCGATGCCGAAACAGCGCTAATGTTGAAGGTCAAACTTCGCGTTATTCCGCTCATCATCATCTGCTATCTGTTCGCATGGTTTGATCGAATCAACATCAGCTTTGCGAAATTTCATCTGCAGAAGGAGCTTGCGCTGAGCGATACTGCCTACGGCCTGGGTGCTGCCCTGTTCGTAGTGGGGTACGTTGCCTGCGAAGTTCCGAGCAATCTGTTTCTCTTTCGTGTCGGACCGCGCAAATGGATCGCGCGCATCATGATCTCGTGGGGCATCGCCACGGCGTGCATGGTCTTCGTTCGGAGCGAGACGCAGTTCTACATTGCTCGCTTTATCATCGGCGCGATGGAGGCGGGTTTCGCACCAGGCGTCCTCTATTACCTTTCGACCTGGTTTCCTGCGAAGCATCGCGGCCGCGTCAGTGGGCTGCTTTTTCTCGCCCTGGCGTTCTCCGGCGTCCTCGGTGCGCCTTTGTCGGGCTTCATCCTCTCGCACTTCGACGGCTTCATGGGTATGGCCGCATGGCATTGGAACTTTCTGATCGGTGGCTTGCCCTGCGTGCTGCTGGGGTTCGTGGTGCTCTTCCGCTTTGACGATCGTGTCGAAGATGCCAAATGGCTCAATGACGACGAGAAGATTCTTTTGCGGTCCAAACTCGATGCCGACGCGAAGAAGGCCGAAAGCCACTCGTTTCTCGGTGCGTTGAAGTCGAAGGCCTTCCTGATTCTGGCGCTGGCGTACTTCCTCGTTCAGATCGCGTCCTACGGAATGAACTTCTGGATGCCACAGCTCATTCGCTCGTCGGGAATTAAAGACCCCTCTACCATCGGTCTACTCACAGCCCTCCCGTACTTGTTTGGTGGCATCGGGATGCTCACGATGGGCAAGCTGGGCGATCGTTCTGGGAATCGTCGAATGGTTTTCGCAGGTTGCATGCTGCTCACCGCCTTAGGCTTTCTTGGCGCGGGCATCTTCGCGAAGAACCCGGTTGCGCTGGTCGTCGCCCTGATTGTTCTCGGTACGGGCATGCTGACCACGATTCCGGCGTTCTGGACACTCCCGCCTAAGGTTGTGACCGGTGTGGGTGCTGCGGGCGGTATCGCACTGATCAATTCGATCGGGCAATTGGGCGGCATCGTCAGCCCTGTGATGGTCGGCCGTATTAGCGATTTGACCGGAAGCACAACTCCTGCGCTCTACACGATCGTCGCATTGTGCGTGCTTTGCGCAGCGATCGCTATCTGGGCCTTCCCGGCTCAACTTCGAGCCAAGGACGTCTAAGCCAACTCGGAACGACAGCCTTGCCGTTAGGGCGGGGCTTCCTTTTCCCCGAGCTATTCGTCCACTGTGTAACAGAGCACGCCCACGTTGAAGGAGTGGAACAGATGCGTTTCGATCCCGCTGCCGCCGCGGCCCACTTGGAATGGTCGTGGCAGACCGGGCTGGGGCTTGGAGACTTGCCGCCCGGATCAAGACCCAGTTCGCTGAGTGGCGGCTACGCCGCACAGGCGCTTTTTGTCGAGCGTATCGGCGAGCCAGTGATTGGATGGAAAATCGCGGGTGCCTCGCCGCGCGGACTGCGCGGCGAGTTAATCAACGCTCCTGCCACCGGGTGCTTGGTCCAATCGCGAGTCCCACCTTCGGGCAGCATCCTCAATTTTCGCGTCGATAGTCGTGCGACGCTTGAAACCGAGGTTGCTTTTCGCTTCGGTCGCACGGTTTCTCCTGCAAAAGAAGCGTTCGATACGTCAATGCTTGATCGTGCTTTTGTTGCCATCGAGGTCGTGTGTAGCCGATACATCGACAGGAAAGCAGTCGCACAGCCTAGCTTCGTTGCCGATAACCTTGGATTCCACGCACTAATCTGCGGCGAGCAAATCCCCTTTGCAGATGATTGTTCCTTTGATGAGGATGCAGGCATCTGGCGCAACGGTGAGCGTATCGCATCAACGCTTAATGGCGATGATCGAACTCGGCCGTTTGAATCCCTTGCGTTCCTTTGGAAGGAGTTCGCGCGCCAAGGTCGGACGCTGGAAAGAGGAGCGATCGTGACAACCGGCACCCTGAGTGCACCGGTAGACTGCACGAGCAGCGCAAATCTGACAGCACGGTTTGCGGACGCCACCGTCGGTGTGGCGCTGAGATTTTCGTCGGATAACGCTCAAGATGACGACGGCAACGTTCGCAACAAAGGTGTACTGAAGTCAAGAGTCAATGTTGAGCATTACGACTGGCTCAATGGTGCATCGCCGTTCCCGCAGTCCGAATTCTAGTGGTAAGCCTTTGCGATCAGCCGCCACGGCGCTTGCTTGATAACTGGGTCAATTCCTTCCGGGGCGCGGGAGAAGCTAGTCGGAATGCAGGCGTGCCAAGTGGCTGAATCGCCTCTGATACCGGCCGTAGAATTCCACTTATCGTGACCGTCTGCAAAGGGTGGCGGATTCAACCGGTGGATGCAATAGTTTGCTGGAATCGTTAGACGCCCGTCCGCTCATCCTCTGATCCTGTGCGAGGATCGACCCGTCTGATGTCCGGCGGCAGGAGCGGCGGCATAAGCCGCCGCGCCATTGCCGCCGCGCAAGCCGGTAACATGCGAATAGCGCAGAATAGGATCGTGAGCATCTTCAACCGCGCGTGAGAGGAAGTGGCGCCCGATTTCGGTCGTTATGGCCTACGCGTTAGCGACAACCTTGTTGCAGAGAGCCAAATGAAGAAAGGAAAGACGAAACTTACCCGCCATGATGCTGAGCGCCTTTTCGAGGGTCTGCCTAATGGGAACGTGAAAGTATCGAGCCGGCCAGAGAACCCATTCGATGCAGGGGTGTTCGACGAGGTCGAGCGCGTCGACGACGAAGCCAAACTCTGGAAAGACAACCTCATTACTCTTCCGATGGCGATCGAGTTGCCTGCTGCCTACGAGTCGGTATCTCGCATGCGCGAGTCGATGGCGAGGGCATGGCGGGCGAAGTGGGTAAGGGAAGGTAAAAACGAGGTTGTCACTGAGTTTCCTGAAGGTTGGACAGCCGTTCGCCCGGAAAGCGGACCCATAGAGTTGCGAGATCCGTCCGGCGTGGTCCGCGCCATATACGGGTGGGCCGAGGATGCTGAGCTCAGGATTCTGCCGCGGTATCTGGTTGAGTCACAGACGAACAGTTCAAGCGGACTGGGCAGCTTGCTCGTCCGTGATCGCGTGAACGGTCGAGTACTTGAGAGGTCGTCGATCTGGTCGGCTCAAACTGGTACCAACCATCCCGATTGGGCCCGGTTGTCAGAGTGGCTCAACTTACACTATCCACAACATCGCGACCCGCTTCGGTACTGGGAAGATTGCGAGGAAAATCTCCAACACTGAGCTACTTTTTGGGGACTCTGTTCCCGCGTCTGCTGCACCCAGGGTGACGGGGGCGAAAGGAGGGCTCACGGCTTGATTGAGCTTCCGAGCTCGGCCACATTGTCGTGACTCGGCGTTGGCTTCGCGCGTATGCCATCGGCACCATGCCGAACTGGACACTAACGAAATCCGGCAATTGATTGTCAAGCTGATCCGAAAGGGCGCGATCCTGGACGCTAACCACAGATGCGCACGCGGTTCGGCTTACACCCGCTGCCTCATCCAGCATGCAATGCTCATGCGGTCGCGCGTGGCGGGCAGCACCTCGTGTTCAAACTCCGCCGAGAGAAACAAGAGCAGCGTTCCGGCGCGCGGAAAGACGTCGTGATAAGACTGATCGGCAAGGTATAGCCGCAGTGCGCCGCCCTCGGCGTCCTGCCACGCTTCGTTGAGGTAGAACACAGCGGAAATCACGCGGCTGTCGCTGTTACGCAGGCAGTCGAGGTGGCGTGCGTATCCGGCACCTGGCGGATATACCGCGTAGTGTGATTCGCTATCGACCAGACCGAGAAACAGGTCGCGGTTGAGCGCGTTCCGTAGCGCGTCGATGCGATCGGCGAACGCCTGCTGCCGCGTGCTCAGCGCGTCGGGTTGGAACCAGTGCGTGCTATCGCCGCGCAAGAGTGTGGCAGCGCGATTGGCCCCCACACGGGCTGGTGTCAGCAGTTGCGCGTCGTGCATGGCCATGCATTCGGTCGATAAGGCCTGCGTCTGGCTCTGTGACAAAAAGTTCGACACGACACACCAGCCGTCGACGGCGAGCGTGCGTGTCGCGATGTCGAATTCGCTGGATCGGGAATTCGACGCGACATCGATTGCCTCGTCCGGCGCGGCGTCGCCGATCAGGCAATCAACCAGCAATTCGATTTCCGCTTCAATCAGGGGGTGTTCCAGAAATGCATCCGTTTTATTTGTTCTTCCGCTGGCGGCTCGATCGAGTACTCGCTCGGGTCTGCTACCAGCTGGTCAAAACCATCAAGCGTTGTCGGGGGCGCGTCGAACGCGGGCATTGACACACGCCGGACCCAGGAGGAAGAGCCGGGCCGAGGTGGTCGATCTGTTGGGACAACCGCGCAGTCTACACGAGTGGGACGAAGGCTGAACGAGCGACCACGAAAGACCCTGGATTACGAAACACCGGCTGAACGATTCGATCGAACTATTGCATCGACCGGTTGAATCCGCCAGGTTGACGCTAGCGGCCAAACTTCTTTAGCCAGCTCACCGGAAGCCCGTGCTTTCTGGGAATCTCCGCGTTTCGTTTCGAGGTTTGCCGCGGTCCGGTTCGACCGCGTCTGACATTCATACCTTTCAGGCGGCTGGTTGCGGCTTCGACCAACGTCGTTCGCACCTGCACGCGGGTCGCTTCGTCAAGGATAGAACTCGCGATCTCGTCGATCGCTAGTGCAATGAGCGCATCGCGCTTTTCCGGCTGTAGTTGCAGCCAGGGGCCCCACGGATCGATTGGAATCGGCCTTCCGCCAAGAACTAGCGAACCACCTGCGTCATCGGCCACACCCCCGAGAAGGCGCCCTACAAGTACCGGCAACGGAAAATGCCACGATGGCCAGCTCGTCGTGGGTGACAGCATGAAAGCCGTCAAAGTGCCGTTCTGCTTCCCCATCCCGATGATCTGTCCGCTAGCGTTGATATCGAACACAACCTCCAGATGCCATCCGGGATCCGAAATCAGCTTGTCCAGAAGCGTCGTCGTCCCGTTTTGATAGAGAAAAGCTCCAAAATGAAAGCCGTTGTTTAACGACGGATCGTCAAACACGCAACTGCCGACCACATCACCACTGTTGTTGATTGCCGTTGCAGTACCCTCGGTTGCTCCAGCGGGCAGCGGGATAGGCTGAAAGACCGGCGTCGCCTGCCGTGTGTCGCACGTTCCCGGAACGGCCTTGTATGTGGGCGGCGTGCCGGCTGCTCCGCAGGCTACCCCGGCGTCGTTAATGCCGTACGCGCTTTCCATCGCATCCAGCATCTTTGTGGCGCCGCTCGCGACGCTATGTACTCCCGGCTTCCCGGAATCACTAAAGCCAACTGCTTCTCCCTGGTTGTTTATCACGGCAAGATTAAGCGCCGGAACAGTGGCAACGAGACGGTTTGCGGGCACGCTGAACAGGAAACCCTCTCCGTTAGTGCCGCCGCCGCAAACGAGCCCCTGATCGTTGACATCGGCCGCCCATGAGATCGGCCCGACCAGGTTCGAGAGGTCAGTCACATTCCCGGCGTCGACGATGATGGCGGACTCGGTTGCGTAGTTGTCCGTTGTCATGCTGCCCACAGCGATAAGGCCGTCGTTGATACCCCAGAGGGTCGTGTGATTCGGAGGCGCAAGGGTAGAGGTAAGCCAGCCGTTTAGCCATTGCGCGCCAACCGGCCGCGATTGCCCCTCGTCGTTCACAAATGTGGTTCCGGCTGCCTGACCATCATTACCCAATGAGTATGCTTCCGCGCTCACGGGGGCGTCAGGATCAGGTCCCAATATTGGCAACAAGGAATACATAGCGTCCTCCATCGCCCGAGAACCGGGCATCATTCGCCTGTTTCAGGAAGGCACGGTGAAGTGCCGCAATGAAATGCATACTGAGACCGATTGTCCTCGGTGATGTCGCGACCGACGTTAGGCATCCGTGCGAGGCCGTTTCGGAGAAACAGCCCGACGAGGCGCAATCAACGGTTCTGCTCAAAGACGACGGGTGGGGTAACCGACTCATTTACATGGAGGCGGAATATATCCGGACGTGCGTAGTGCCCTACGACATCGAAGTCGTATTTTCCCCTCGCGAGGTCAGCGAGATCCAGTTCATGAACAAGCAGGGCGTCTTCATCGAACACGGGCCCGGCAAGCACCTCTCCTAGTGGTCCCACTATGCAACTGCCGCCACGCATGAGGACGGTATCCGGATTGTTGCCCTGGACGGCAGCATAGTTGTCCGGCGCATCGCGGCGCCGTAAATGCTGACACGCAGAGAGCACAAAACAGCGGCCTTCCATCGCAATGTGCTGCATTGAAGCAACCCAGGTGGGCCGACTATCCGCTGTCGGCGCGCAATAAATCTGTATTCGCTTCGCGTACATGGCCATGCGCAAAAGCGGCATGTAGTTTTCCCAACAGATCACCGCACCCAGCCGACCGAAAGGCGTATCGAATACGGGAAGCGTCGACCCGTCGCCAAACCCCCAGATCAACCGCTCGGCCGCTGTGGGCATCAGCTTTCGATGTTTTCCCAGCAGTATTCCATCGGGCGCCAGGAAGATGACGGTACAGTAGAGCGTACCGCCGTCGCGCTCAATCACACCGACGATCAGGTATTGCCTCAGGTCGCCTGCGATCTGCGCGATTCGATTTGTCCACACAGATGGCACCTCGATCGCGCTGTCAAAGTACCGGCGATAGTCCTCTCTGCCTTCAGGCGTCCTCTCGCCGACGGGAGCGCCGAAATGCAGTCCCTTGGGATAGGCGGATACGAAGGCTTCCGGGAACACAATCAATTGCGAATCGAGTTTCGACGCCGCGACTACGTCCCGTTCGAGCTTGGCCAGCGTTCGTTCGACATCGAACATGGCCGATCCCGTTTGCATGACCGCTGCACGCAGAACTTGCTCCATTCTGACCTCCGGTTCGAAGGCGTTAGTTCACTTTATTAAAGGGCGAGAATTGGTGCGCGCATAGATTTTTTGGCCATGGTTCAGATCTCACATCGTTGAACGCCCGTCAGCCCGTCTCTACGCCCTTTTCAGCGGATGACAAAGGCAGGTGGATTGATTCGTCGAGTCGGGCAACTGCGCCGGAGGACCCAGACATGTCGGAATGTGGGCAGAGAAAAGTCGTGATCGTGATGTGGCGGCAATTTCAGTTTAGACGCGGCGGTACTTCCTGCTATATGCCATTCGCATATGCACAGACGGCTCGCAGAAGCCTTTCGACGCTGGATTTGCCTGTGTAGTGGGGCACGCTTGTCTCATCCGCGCCCTTGAATACGGAAAAACAGACGGTGCCGTTCACGCCCGCTTCGCGCGACCTTCATTTGAACTGGCACTCTCGGCCATGTTCAGCCGGTCGCCCGCTCACTCGGCCAGACATTCAAAAGTCGCTTTCATGCTGAAAGCTGCCGCTCGCTTTGCTCCGTGACCCGGAAGAGGCTTGCCGTTGAACCTCCGACTATGGGTTGTGTGCGCTTCCGTCGACAACAGTTAGTCCAGGCGGCTTGGCGAGTATTCGCATCGCTGCTGCAGCGAGCATCTTCGATGACCTGCATGAGTGTCTCGCAGGAGAACGGCTTGTGCAGATAGACATCGAAGAGCCGGGCAATGTCTCGCTGACTGACAGCATCTCCCGTCATTGAAACGAGGAAAGCCGCGGAGCGAATCGGCGTTTCCCTCAGCGACCGTGCGACAGACTCATTGTCCTCAGGCTTCGATCGGATTCTAAGCCTCGAGGACATCGTACAAACACGGGATACGGAGGCGGACCGCATGTGTCGCGATCTAACCCACAGCGCCAGACGGAGAGTTGGATCCGACCCACCGGTCGCAGCGCGCATGTCTGTCTACCAATTCGCACCGGTCGCCATTAAAAATCCAATATTTTCAATTAGTTGTGTGATCGCTTACCGCGGTGCCACCGTTTGGCACGCACTTTGCCTTGATCCTCATCGAGGAGTATCTACACCCTCAAAACAAGCTCTGACATTCCTGACTGACTAATTTACCCTTGGAGAATCGAAATGAACGCGCTGGTAATCAAAGACCTCCCCGTAGTCGTTGAGATGGATCGTACTGCAATGACCGCCGTCAGCGGCGGCAGGTTGCCGCAGCAGATCGTGAACATCATCCAGGCCGTTGGCGACTATGCAAATGACGCTCCTACCCAGCACAGTTTTACTGGCAGTGGGACTTCTGTGACGTACTAACAGAAACACGGTGATTTCGTACCTCAAGGCCCCGCCAACGAGGGGCCTCTTTGAATTCGCTTCCGGTGACTTTATCTGCGCTGCCCCGATACCGACCGTTCCGCTTCAATTCGACGGGTTGTTGTGAGCGTGAGCATTCTTTCCGAGGGCATTACGACCGTTTTCTTGTTCACGATCGATGAGGTACTAGGCTTCCGGTTCCTCACCAGGCGTGCTCAACTTTTCTCCTCGCAAAACAACGGACTCCCACGCGGATCGCGGACGCGAAACACCATGACGACGCAGGTCCCAGCACCTTGTTGGCTTAAGCCGCCGTCGGTGTGGCGACCGGCCAGCGGCGGCTAAGTCGAATAGTTGTTCCCGAAAATGCCACTTGAACGTACGGACCGGTCAGTTTTCTGCCAGTGAGAGCGCGCACCGTGACTGGCCGTTGAGGGTCGGTCTGAGGCATTCACATAGGTGGGCCGAGTGTTTGACTCGGCCCTGCCACCACCGGTCATTCGACACTGACGCCTGAATCGCTGATAATCGGCAACTGCCCGCCGTTATATCCCTGAGTCTTGGTCGCAATCATGCTCAAACTCGCCTATCTGTTTCTCTCGATCACGCTCGCCACCCCGCTCTCGGCCCTAGCGTACGGTAGTGATAATCCAGACTACGATCAATGCATTCTGCATTCGTTGGGAAACAGTCAGAGCAGCTTTGCGGCTCGCCAGATCAGCAACTCGTGCGACGCGATTTACAGAAATGGCGCAATGCTTTTGCCGCGCGAAAGAGCGTATCACCTGTGTGTCCTGCAAAATGTGCAGACCGTGAGAGGAGCATTTGCGGTCAACGAGATACTGCATGCATGCCGACGTCAAAATCAGATGTAGGACGGACGCCATTGACGATTGCAGCCCTGAGATTCGCAAGATTTAATTTCGATTGCGTTCATTGACCCCGCCCCGTGGAGACGTGGCGAGACACTGGCACGAACGGCTGCTTCCGGAAAATGCCAAGGTCCGCTTCGGGTCCGACTACTGCCCGACCCGAGGCATCAATGGCGGAGCACGCCGTCAGCTCATCGTCGGACCGGGTGCGGCCAGGAACGGCCTCTCACCATCGATTTATGAACGTCCGTTCATCAACTGCGAACCGACTGCGAGGCTGTCGAATTTCCGGGTCGCTCTAAAGATTTCCTCCCTGTAACCGATAGTAAGGTGAATCGCTCGCTAACAGCGATTCACATTCACCGTGCCCAAAAAATAACCCACTTCTACGAGGGAACATGAAGAAATTCGTGGTGGTAACTGCAATCGCCGCTGGCGCCATCCTGCTGACCGGATGTGCCGGCGTGGGTAACGATTCATTGCGTTCGGAAACGGAGTCCACCGTTTCGACCAAAATCGTCGAAGGCAAAACGACGAAGAACGAGGTCCGCAGCATGTTCGGCTCGCCGATGAAGACCGAGTTCACGGACGGCGGCCTGGAAATCTGGCATTACGAGTTGACCAAGCTGCATGGCGACGCGGTCAATTACATTCCGGTTGTCAACCTGTTCGGATCGAGCGCTAGCGGCACGAAGAAGGAGTTGGTGGTGCTGTTCAACACCGATAACATCGTGAAGCGCTTTTCGATGAGCGAGTCGGATGTATCGCGAAAGACCGGCATCTTCAATTAACCGATCTGCTCGACCGGTCCTGGTCTATCTTCACCGCCACGAAGGTCCTTTTGTTACGAAATGAGAAGGGGCCAATGTCCGGCCGGCGACTGCACTTGATCGAATGACCGGTCTACCTCAAGCACCTGCCCTTTGCTTGATGAAACCTCAACGGCACCGATGGGTCGACCTCTGCCCGACGCGGACTGATGAATGGCGGCTCACTCGGCGTGTTAAACGTCGGACTGGGTTCGGCCACAAGCCGCCGTTGGTCGATGCCTCGATATACACGTTCAGGCGTATCTTCGAGCCTGCAAACGGACTTTCGAGCGTTGAGTCCGCCGGCCTTTGCGGCCATTGGCGCCCCGTCCGATCGCAGCCTGTCCAATGGCTTCTCCCGAAAACTCGGAAGACTGAGGTCGAACTGTTTTCGACCGTTCGAGACTACCGTGACCGGGGCTCGTTTCTCGATACCTGGCATACACTCGTTCGGCGATAGCTCACGATTCGTCGCGCACCTCTTGATGAGCCGCCTCCCTGGCTGTCGGCCACACCCGCTCCTCAAATTGATCAGATGGAACCGGCTCCGAATACAAAAAGCCTTGCGCAAAGTCACAACCCACGGCGGCGAGAAAATCACGTTGATCCGTCGTCTCGACCCCCTCGGCAATAACCTGCAATCCCAACTTGTGAGCGAGCATGACCATTGCTTCGCAGAGCGCCTGATTGCCGCCGTCGAAACCGAGGTTCTGTACGAATGAACGGTCGATCTTGAGATAATCGATGTCGAAGCGCTTCAGATAGGCCAAGGACGAGTAACCGGTCCCGAAGTCGTCGATCGAAATCCCGATTCCTGCCTCGCGGAAACTCAGCAACTTCTCGTTCAATTCGGCGTCCAGTAACAGCCCTTCGGTTATTTCAATTGCCACGCTCTGTCTAGGCATGCCTTGCCGAATGAGGTATTCCGACCATTGGATACACACCAGATTGTCCTGGCGAATCTGCACCGGTGAAATGTTGACACTGATCTGAAACGATGGATGGAATCGTCGGCGCCATTGATGCGCCTGGCGCACGGCCTGTTTGAACACCCAATCGCCGATCGGAACGATGAGCCCCGTGTCTTCGGCCAATGCGATGAAATCCAATGGACTGATCGTGCCGCGCACAGGGTGCAGCCAGCGAATTAGCGCTTCAGCTTTGTAAATTTCGCCAGTCGCCAGATTGACGATAGGCTGGTAATAAACACGGAACTGTTCGACTTGCAGGGCGGTACGTAGATCGCTCGTGAGACGCTGGCGCTTTTCTGCCGCCACTTGCAACTCGGGCGTAAAGTAGTGGAAACGGTTGCGCCCCGCGGCTTTGGCCGCGTACATAGCCTGGTCGGCATTCTTGAAGAGAACATCCAGTTCTGTCCCGTCGTCAGGGTAAAGCGTGACTCCGACACTCGCAGAAATGAAAGCCTCGTCCGGACCAAGCTTGAAGGGTTGGGCCAGCGCGGCGATGATCGTCTTCGCGATCTGTTCGATGCTCCCGGTGTCGTCCAACTCGGGCAGAATCACCGTGAACTCGTCACCGCCAAGTCGAGCGACCGTGTCGAATTCACGCACACACGAGGTAATGCGCCTCGCGGCCTCGATCAGCAGGATGTCGCCCATATCGTGTCCGAGCGAGTCGTTGACCTCCTTGAAGCGGTCGAGATCGATCAGCATCAAGGCCATCGGCCGCCCGGAGCGATGGGACACGCCGGCTTCGTGCTCGAGACGGGCATGAAACATCTGGCGGTTCGGGAGATGGGTCAGCGCATCGTAATTAGCCTGTTTCCATATCGTTGCCTCGAATGCCATCCGGTCCGACAAATCACGACCGACCGCCAACACGGAGTTCACCTCGCCCGACGCGTCGATCTCTGGAGTGAGCCTGATATGGCTGCACTGTTCCTGTCCGTCCTTACTGAGCCATCTCAGTTCGAATTGGCGACTTTTCCCGGTTGCAATGGTTTCGCTGATCTTCTTCTCGTAAGCCAGCGCGTTAGCACCGCCCGGTATCTCTGAGGGCCGTTTGCCGAGCGATTCGCGAAGGCTGCGGGCCGCCGAGACACAGAAAGCCGGATTGGCGTAGGTGCGGCGCAGCTCCCGGTCGTAGCGCGTGATCGTGTCAGGTGAATTCTCGATCAACGTGCGCGACTCCTGCTCTTTGGCGACGAGCTCGGCCGTTCGCTCGATGACCGTCTGCTCCAAGGTAGCGTTGATCTCGTTGATCTTCTGGATCTTCTGCCCGATCGCCGCACTCATTCGTTCGAACCTGTGCGCCAATCTGCCCAATTCATCCTTTACGCCAATCTCACTGCGCGCGTCCACCGATGCCTCCGCCTCTGCGCCTGCATCGCTACCGGTGTCGTCCATCCTTCGCACCAGATCTTTGAGCGGTACAGAGATGCTGTGTGAAATGAAGTTGGCGAGGAAGATCGAAAGCAGAAACCCCGAAATGCCCACCAGTATGATCTGATCGCGTACGGACTGTGCCTCCGCCGTCAACTTCTTCTCCGGGATCGTACTGACCACAAACCATTTTGTGCCGGCGATACCCGTGTATGCAGCGAGATATCGGTCGCCATTCTTGCCATGGAAGTCGACGAAGCCATTTGGCTCGCCGTGCGGATCGGCGTTTGTGATTCTTTCGAGCAGACCCGGTTCAGACTTTCCGTCGGTGCTCATTGAAGAGCCGTCGGCACGAACAATCAGCTTGTCGCTGCTGGCGTCAAGTACATAGATCTCCGTTCCACTGCCCACGGCGACGTCATTGAAAATCGATGAGAAATACTCGGGGCGAATCACTAGAACCAGATTACCGATCTGTCGATTGTCGCTCTTGCCGATGATGGCGCGCACCATCCCGAGATCTTGCTGACCGGCCCCGTTGTCATAGCTGCCCCAGTAAGGCCGGCCATTTCGATCGGGAGCCTGTTGGACCAGATGCACCACACTTCGCGTCAATTGCGCGAACGCCTGGGTGTCCGTGATCCGGTTGTCCTTGTCGAGCAAATATTTCTGATTGATGAAATCAACCGCGCCGTAGTGCTCCAGGAGCAGTCGGGTCAGATCCTGGCGAGCTTCGCTCTGCTCCTTTTCATTGCCGTGTGCGACGCGGGTCAGCGCGTCTTGAACCTGATCGGAGAGCACCAGAAGACTGCTCTCCGTCTCGATCTGCTCCATCCGCAACGAGATATTTTTGGATACCTGTTTGACTACCTCTTTGGAAAATATCTCCGCTTTGTGCTTGAACTCTGCTGTTGACTCCACATACGAAATGTAGCTGGAGACAAGTATCGGTATCAGCGAAAGCAGGATAAACGCGGTTATCAGCCGGTAGCGAATTTCGACCCGGCGCAGCAGATCCAACGAGAAGTACGCGAATGCGCTTCGCAGCCAGGCGATCAGTGGGCTCATTTGTAGTGCATCTTCGCTTCATTCTTAACAGACTCGTCCAGGAGTTTTGCAGCCTGCATTGGCGTGATTTTCCTGAACAGCACATCCTGTATCAATCGATGCAAGCGCTCGATGGAATTGGAGGGTAGAAACGAATAGTACGGGCTGCCGGTCACGGCATAGCGACTGACCATGTTCGTGTAGTCGACAATCTTCTGATCGCTCACCACCATGCCCGGGAACTGCTTGAATGGGGAAATGTTCTGGCGCTTGATCTGGAGGATGGAAAACCCCTGCCCAGCGACGAACTCGAGAAAACGCATTGCCGCGGCCTTGTTGGGCGTTTCCGACACCGCAAACCCGGTTTCGCTGCCGATCACGGGCACCACCTGCTCGCCTGGCGCGTTCCAGGGCGGGATGAGCACGCCAACTTCAAAGGGATTGCCGTGCAGCAACAGACCGGCTGCCCAACTGCCGTGAAAAGCCATTGCGACCTTGCCCTCCTTGAATAGCCGTATGCCATCATCGTAGCCAGTTGTCATGAACGATTCCTGTACGAAACCCCGTTCCGGCATCAGCCTGATCCTGGCGAAAATATCCGCTACCTGGGGGGTGTTCAAATCCAGCGTGCCATCGCTGATTTTGTCCTTCCAGTCTGGCTCGCGCGCAACCACATTGTTAGCAAAGCCTGAACTGAAGGGGCCGTTGCCGAGCATATTTGGGAAGCCGCCGTTCCACATTATTGGCGTATAGCCCGCACGTTTGAGCTGTTCGCAAACCGCCAGGAATTCGTTGAAATTGGTCGGCAGCTCCCTGATCCCCGCCTTCGCAAACATGTCCTCGTTGTAATAGATCAACGTCGTAGCCATTCCCCCCGCTATTCCAAAGTGCCTGGATTGGCGACTGGTCCAGTCTTTTTTGAGAGGATCGAGCATGTTGTTCCAGGCGGATGTCTTGCTAACGTCGGCGAGGAGCCCTTGATCGGCCAGGTCGGCCGCGTAGGCATTCGGGTTGATACTCACCAGATCGGGCAAGTTGCCGGAGGCGATCCGCGGCTTGATATTTTCTTCCACCGAATTGCCAATCATGAACTGCACATCCACGTGTATGTCCGGATTCAGCTTGCTGAATTCGGCAGCAATCTGAAGCATTTCTTCCGGCCAGTCAGGAGCCCAGATCAAGGCGGTGATGGTGGTACTGGCCGGCCCGCTCGTGTTCGAAGAATCGTGGTCTCGCTGATGGCAACCGCACAACGAGAAAAGAATGAAACAGGCCAAGACCGACAGCAAGGAGCCAAACTCAGTTTGTCGCACGTGGGGTTCACTTTTTCAGATTCGGCTTGGATTGGGCGGCCCTCGGCAGAGGCTATGGGCGCATTCGACGGCAAACCGGTGAAACTTTCATCGCGGTCGAATCACTTGCATAACCATGGCGGCGTCCCTGCAGCGGTAAGTTGTGACGAAGCCCGGCATGCCGCTGCGCATTTCATCACAAATCTTTCTCGCTGCCGGCCGATCTTTTGTCATCGACGACGCCTATCGATCGGCACCTGAATGTCTATAAAACAGGGCTGCTTAGAGCTCTTGACGGGTAGGCACTCACACGGCATATCGGCAACAGACGCAGATACTTTAACTGAAGGGAACGCCTGTACTTCCGGTCGTCCGCTCAGGGCCGATGACCCGCCGAGCGACTGGCAGGAATGGATCGCCGCTGTAGTTTGGAAGCTGCCGAATATGTGGTGATGGGTTCACGGTCGGCTTGGGGTCGATTTGACGCAATCGCGGACCACCTTACTCCCGCAAGGGATGTCGACCGCCCGGATCAATCACGAACTGTGGCAGCAGTCGTTCACCGACCTCGCATAGTTTTCATTTCCTGTGACACCGGCCACACGTCTACGCGTTAACCCTAAAAGTTCCGTCGCTTTATATCAATGTTCGCAACAAACATTACCTACCTCACGACTTACTCTGTCCAGTTCGCCAAATTACAATGCAATCACTGACTACGAACATGCAAGTTCGCAGCAAGATAAAACCCTGAACTGGAGGTAAGTATCATGAAATCGCTGATTCAAGCCGTTGTCATCG
Source organism: Paraburkholderia sp. HC6.4b (assembly GCF_014200875.1). Classification (NCBI taxonomy): domain Bacteria; kingdom Pseudomonadati; phylum Pseudomonadota; class Betaproteobacteria; order Burkholderiales; family Burkholderiaceae; genus Paraburkholderia; species Paraburkholderia sp. HC6.4b. The sequence continues at coordinate 177,917 of NZ_JACHDC010000011.1, read as the reverse complement.
CCGTCGCTGTCGCCGCTCCGGTCGCCGCGTTCGCGCAAGCCAACCAGCCCGTGACCCGCGCTCAAGTGCGCGCCGAGCTGATCCAACTGGAAAAGGCCGGCTATCAACCTGGTCACGCCGACCCGCACTACCCGGCTGACATCCAGGCTGCGCAAGCCCGCGTCGACGCGCAAAACGGCGTCGGTCAAGCCGCTACCGGCTTCGGTGGTGTGGTGAGCGGTACGTCGCAAGCGAGCCATGCGGCTCCGACGAGTGGCCCGAAGTCGGTCTACTTCGGTCAGTAAGCGGTAGGTGGCAGGCGGTTCGTCAAGCGCAGCTGTGTGGCCACGAAGCCCTACGGCGAAACGGACCGCGAGCACTTCCAAATAGCGCGTCCTTGCGACGCGCACCCCGATTCAAATGAACTGGCCCGCGACTCGGGTATCTCCGAGCGCGGGCCAGTTCGTATGTGGTTACCTCCGTCATCGGGCTCCCGATGACTTCGCCCAGGCCTTCACGGTCTGGGCGCTTTTTCGCGCCGCTCTGCGTGCGCCGCGATGAATTCTCAGCTGCCCGCGCTCAGTCGCGTGCGATCAGATTGCCGACCTGGCCGCGCCCGGTCACGAGGCAACTCGACAGGAAGCTCTCGCTCTGCGCGCTCGCGCCAGCGTCACCAAAGCCCTTTTTCAACGCGTCCGATTTGACGAGCGCCGCGCCCTGGTGACACGTAATCGTGCCGACCTCGCCCGCCTGCGCACGCATCAACGCCCGATCCGCCATCAGATAGCCAAGCAAAAGCACCAACGCAATATTGAACGCTTGTCGCATGGGTCGCCTCCTTTTCGAAGAGACTAACGTGAAGCGCGAATGCAGTGGCCTGGGGCTTTCCCGATTGTTGAAGATTCAATGATCCAGAATAAATCGCGGCTACTGCGGGCGATTCGTAGCGCCTTGAAGCGATTCAGTTTTATTCGATGCGCGTGACTGTGCGCGCAACCGTAGGCGTTTACGCCTACAGCCGAGTTTCGATCCGCGCGATGCGGCTATTGATCGCATGGCGCACCAGCGCATTCGACGGCACCAGCAGCAGCGACGACGCGATGATCCGATACACGTCATGGCGCGTCACCTTCGACACTTTCGCCGGATCGAGCCACGCGTCGTTATCCGCGAGCAGCAGTAAGGTGTCGAGGCCGATGAGGATCGGCCACAGGCAGGCGAGCCGCAAGCGCACCGCGCTCACCGGAATCGCGAGCGTATAGTCGAGCGCCGTGCGGAAATGATCGAGCGTCTTGCGCAGCAGTTCGACGAGCAGCGGCCGCGCGCGCATCGAATTGGCCGGTTGCAGCAGATCGCGCGCGCTCAGACCGTGGCGCTCGAGCATGCTCTGCGGCAAATAGCAGCGGCCGATGCGCAAATCTTTTCCGCAATCGCGCAGCACGTTGGTCATTTGCAATGCCTTGCCGAAACGCACGCCACGCTGCTTCATCGTGTCGGGTTGTTCTTTCAGCGTGCCCGGCATGTGCGCGTAAGTCATCGTGGTCCAGAACTCGCCGACGCAGCCCGCGACCAGATACGTATAGCGATCGAGTTCGTCGTATTCGCGCAGCGCCGCGATCTGGCCGGAGCGTTCGTCGGGGAACGTGCGCAGATCGAATTCCATGCCCTCGGTCAGCGTCGTGACGATCGCGCGCACCGCGTGGCAGTCGGACTCGCTCAGTTGCGCGAGCACGTCGAGCGCGGGGCTCAACGATTCGAGCAGCAGCTTTTCATCCGACTGCGCCTGCTGACCCGCGACTTCCGCGGCGATGCGCTGGAACGGCGCACTATCGACGGCCACGCCATTGACCTGATCGCGCAACGCGAGCAGCAATTCGAGGCGTTGGCCTGGCGCGATCAGCGAGGTGTCCGCAATCGTATCGGCCGCGCGCGCGAGCAGATACGCAAGGCCGATCGGATCGCGCATGCCGATGGGCAGCACGCGCAGCGTCAGATAGAAGGAGCGTGAAACGCCTTTCAGGAGCGGGCCGAGAAGAAAGGCCCGGGTCGGATTCGGCATGGGTTGGATCGGTTGGCAAATAGGCGGGTGAAAGCCCGCTGGGATCAGGCGCTGCCGAATTGTATACGGCGAGGCGCGTCACCCGGTACACCATGAACCAGCATCAGAAGCCGTCCGCCGAAGCCGGCGCCACTCGCAGCCGTCGTTCGAACCTGCACCTGACCTATGGGATCGGCAGCCTCGACCGCAGCCTGCGGCGCCGTATGAGCGAAGCGCTCGCCTTTCCGTTTCATTGCATCGGTTTGCAAGTTCGACCGGCCACCGCACTTCACTCCCCCCTCATACCGCATGCACCGGGCTTCTCGCCGCCGGCCTTTTTCGCCCTCTCACGCCGCCATGTCGAGCACATGCCGTTCGCCGAGCACGCGTTGCCGGATAGACTCCCCGCATTTCACGCCGCGGGACACTGTCGCTCGCGATCGGGAATGGGGATTGCTGCCGCAACGGGGTTGAGCACAGGACGGTTACGACCAGGCCGTCGCTTGCACTTTGAACGACACATCGACAATGACTACCGACGCATCCAACACGTCCCGCCCGTCCGACGCGGCGCGACCTAACGCGGCGCGACCTAATGCGGCCCGGCCTGACGCGGCCCGACCTGACGCGGCCCGACCTGACGCGGCCCGACGCAATGTCGAAACCGGCGTGCCCGGTTTCGACGAGATCCTCGGCGGCGGTCTGGTGAGCGGTGGCGTCTATCTACTGGAGGGCATGGCCGGCGCCGGCAAGACGATCCTGTCGAGCCAGATCGGTTTTCATCGGGTGCGGCAAGGCGAGAAAGTGCTGTACATGACGCTGATCGCCGAATCGCACGACAAGCTGCTCGGTCACCTGAAAGGCCTGAGCTTTTTCGACGAAGCCGCGGTCGCGCAGCAGATGCTGTTCGTGTCCGGCTATCACGAGCTGATGCAGGACGGCCTAGACGGTTTCCTGAAGCTGATCGCGTCGAGCATCTACGACTACCGGCCGAGCCTGATGATCATCGACGGCTTTCGCAGCGCGCGCGAATTCAGCGAAACCGAGCTGTCGCTGTCGAAGTTCATTCACGAGCTGAACGCGCTGGTCGCCGCGATGGACTGCACGACGCTGCTGCTCGCGCCGCTGTCGGGCAACGAGTCGCATCCCGAGCACACGCTGGTGGACGGTCTGATCGAGCTGAACAGCTATCACGACGGCATGCGGCGCGCGCGCGAAATCGAAGTGCACAAGATGCGCGCGCGCGATCATCTGATGGGCAAGCACTTCTTCCGCATCGCCGGCAGCGGGCTGCTGATGTTCCCGCGCCTCGAAGCGCAGTGCGCGGAGCAAGCGGGCCCCGTCGATCTGAAAGCACGGCTCGGCTTCGGCTTGCTGCACCTGGACAACCTGCTCGGCGGCGGCTTCGCGCAAGGCGCAACGACCACGCTGATCGGCCCGTCGGGCGTCGGCAAGACCCTGCTGTGCCTGCAGTTCCTCGCGGCCGGTCTCGCACGCGGCGAGCGTTGCGTGTATCTCGGCTTCTACGAGAGTCCGCAGAGACTCATCGGCAAGGCCGAAGCGGTGTCGATCGCGCTTGCCGATGCGTGGCAGGACGGTCGTCTGATAGTGCTTTGGCAGCCGGCGATCGAACTCGCGGTCGATGAAATCGCGTCGAAAGCGCTCGCCACCGTCAAGCAGACCGGCGCGACGCGCATCGTGATCGACGGCGTCGAGGGCTTTCGCGATTCGGCGTTGCGTACCGAGCGCTTCGGCCTGTTCCTCAATGCACTGCTGCATCAGTTGCGCGAAGCGACCGTCACGACGCTCGTCACGGAGGAGCTGCCGCTGTACAGCGATCCGGGTCACGCGAAGGCCGTGCGCGTGTCGGCGCTGACCGAAAACCTCGTGCTGCTGCGCTACGCCGAGACCGAAGGCGGACTGCGGCGCGTGATTTCGGTGGTGAAGCAACGCGAAAGCGCGCACGACACGTCACTGCGCGAACTGTCGATTTCGTCGCAAGGACTCGACGTGATCGACGGCTCGCCCAGCGCCGCGGGCATCCAATCGACGCCGGGCCTGTCGGCCACGCTGCAATTGGGGCGAAAAACCTAGCCGCCCATGAAAACCATTCTGGTGGTGGACGACGAGTTCGACATCCTCACGGTGTGGCGGCTGCTGCTGGAACGACACGGCTATGCGGTACGGACGGCGTCGAACGGCTCCGTCGCGCTCGAACTGGTCCGTTCGAGCCGGCCCGATATCATCGTGTCCGATTGCATGATGCCGGTCATGTCGGGCCTCCAGTTGTGCGCGACGCTGTATGAGGACCCAGAGCTGCGCGAGATTCCGATCATCCTGTGCAGCGCCGCGTCGGACATTCCGGTGCAGCCGAATCCACATTTTGCCTACGCGCGCAAGCCGCTTTCGTTCGACCAGCTGCTGGCGATGCTGGTGCGCATGGGCGGTTGACGGCCGCCCTTCCTCCCCCGCCTTCTCTGCCCCTTTCCCCCGCTAAAACACAGCTTGAGACGCTCGCGCCATTTGTCGAGCGTTTGCAGCGTTCTGCGATTCTCCGTGGCCTTTTACAGTAGGCCATCGATCGCGCATGGCCAGCAACCCGCAGCGCGACGCAACTTTCGGAGGTCGTCATGAACAGCAATCGTGGTGCGGTTCCCGCTGGCTTCTTGAGCATCGCGGTGGGCTCGTTGGCGCTGGCCAACCTGTGGCGCGTAGCAATCCGCCTGTGGCACTTGCCGGCCGTCGCCGGCAGCGTGGTGACGATCGCGGCGCTCGCCGTCTGGGTCATCATTTTGTTCGCCTACGCGCACAAGTGGTTCGCACGGACCGCCGACGCACGCGCCGAACTGGACCATCCGGTGCAGTCTTCGTTCGTCGCGCTCGCGCCGATCTCGACGCTGCTTGCCGCGCAACTGCTGCAGCCGTACGCGCATACCCTCGCGCTGACGCTGTACGGCATCGCGGCGATCGCGCAACTTGGGCTCGGCGTCTATCTACAAGGCAAGCTGTGGCAAGGCGGCCGCAAGCCCGAACTGACCACGCCGGCGATCTATCTGCCGACGGTCGGAGCGGGCTTCGTCGCGGCGGCGAGCTCGGCCGCATTCGGCTTCCATCAACTGGGCGAGCTGTTTTTCGGCGGCGGCATGCTGGCGTGGCTCGCGCTCGAATCGATGATCCTGCATCGCGCCGCCGTGCATGAACCGCTGCCCGAAGCGCTGCGCCCGACCCTCGGCGTGCAACTCGCGCCGCCAGTCGTCGGTGGTGTCGCGTATTTGAGCCTCACCAGTGGCACGCCCGACCTGTTCGCCTACGCGCTGCTCGGCTACGGTCTCTATCAGGCGCTGATGCTGCTGCGTTTGCTGCCGTGGATCCGCCAACAGGCATTCGTGCCCGGCTACTGGGCGTTCAGCTTCGGCGTAGCGGCGTTGCCGACGATGGCCCTGCGTCTCGTCGAACGCGGCGCGACGGGTCCGATCGAATTCGCGGCACCGGTTCTGTTCCTGGTGGCGAACGCGATCATCGCGATTCTGGTCGTGAAGACGCTTCAGCTGCTCGTGCAAGGCAAGCTGATGCCGCCCGTGGCGGCGAGTTCGACGGCGGCGGCGCCAGTCACGCAAGTCACGACGGCCGCGCGAATCGCCCGGGTTCAATAAGCTGCGGGCAGCGACCGAACGCGGCGGCGACGCGCAAAGCGTCCCGCCGCGTTTTTGCGTTTGTGTCAGAACCCGTGCAACGACACGACGATCAACGCAGCCGCGACGATCGCGACCACGTCCTCGATCAACGCCGCGGGCGCATCGCGCCCGAACATGCTGGCGAGCGAACTGCGCACCTTCGCGCCGCCGAGCGTGCCGATCACCGCGCCTACCGCGCCGACCACCGCGCCCACCACCCCGACGATCATGCCGCCCGCCAGGCCGCCATGCGCGCCGCTGATCGCCGCGCCGCTCAGCGCACCGAGCACGATTCGCGCGCCGAACTGCAGCGGCACCTTGCGGCTCGGCGTTTCGGGCAATTGATCCGTGATCAGTTCGATGACCGCCAGCACGGTGAAGATATACGGCGTGGCCGCGAAGCCGAGGAAGGCAAGCGACGTGCCTTGCAGCGGCAGCCATCCCAGACGCGCGGCCCAGCTGACGGCGGTGGGGGCGATCATCGAGCGAAGGCCGGCGACGACGCCAATCAGCAAGGCCAGAACATACACGGACATAGCGGACTCCCGATCGAGGGCAATGATGCAAGGTTGCACGAGCCGACGGCTTACCTGGACGAACGTCGGCAGAACATGTCGAGCATTCCATCTGGACAGTCAACTTCTCACCACCTACATCGAGGCAATCCGTGGCGGCCGTTCACCGTTGCTCACAATTGCCGGCTCTTCATTGCCGACTCGCCACCGCGCGTCTGGCGCGGCGCCGGGCATGCGATTGCCCCCGTCGATGTGGCCCTAGTGTCGCACAATTCGACTGGCGAATAAGAGACAGGGAGTCGGCGAAGTGGGCCGATGGTGATAAGTTAGCCCACTCACAAGAAAATCTTGTATCTGCACCATGAGACCGTATCTTCCGCTCAACGCGCTGCGCGCGTTCGAATCGTCCGCGCGGCATCTGAGCTTCACGCGCGCGGCGCAAGAGCTGAACGTGACCCAAGCCGCGGTCAGCCAGCAGGTGCGCTCGCTGGAGGAGCGGCTCGGCACCGCGCTATTCAAGCGTTTGCCGCGCGGCCTCGCGATGACCGACGAAGGGCTCGCGCTGCGCCCCGTGCTGTCCGACGCGTTCGATCGTATCGAGGCGGTGCTCAAGCAGTTCGACGGCGGGCATTTTCACGAGGTGCTGACGGTCGGTGTGGTCGGCACGTTCGCGGTCGGCTGGCTGATGCCGCGCCTGAAGTCGTTTCGCGACGCGCATCCGTTCGTCGAGCTGCGGCTGCTGACCAATAACAACCTCGTCGACCTCGCGACCGAGGGCCTCGATTTCGCGATCCGTTTCGGCGACGGCACGTGGCCCGGCTCGCTCGCCACCAAACTGCTCGACGCGCCGCTCGCGCTGCTCTGCACGCCCGAGATCGCCGCGCGCCTCGCACGGCCCGACGATCTCGCCAACGAAACGCTGCTGCGCTCTTACCGCATGGACGACTGGATGAACTGGTTCGCGGCCGCGGGCATCGCGCCGCGGCCGGTGCGCGGACCGGTGTTCGATTCGTCGCGGTTGATGGTGGAAGCGGCGATACAGGGTGCGGGCATCGCGCTCGTGCCTGCGTTGATGTTCGAAAGGGAGATCAATACCGGGCGTCTGGTGCGCCCGTTCGACGTCGAGGTCAAGGCGGGCAGTTACTGGCTGACCTGCCTGAAGGGCAAGCCGATGACGCCGGCGATGTTGCTGTTCAGTCAGTGGCTCGCCACGGAAGCGGCCACGGCGGGTCACGCATGAGTTTCTACGCGGCCGTGCGGCAATACCCGTTCATCGCGGGCCGCTCGGCTTGCGGCGGGAACACGTTCCACGAACCGTCGCCGTGGCGGAAGAAGAAAATCGACAGCAATCCTTCCGGCTTCAACGCCTGCACACATACATAGCGTTGCTGTTGCGACGCGTGATGGCAGAACCGCACCACGCGCGCGGGCATCGACGGCGTGGGTGCGAGCCATTTGTCGACGGCCCAGTGCAAGCTTTTTTCTGCGGCTACCATGATGTTCTCCTCGAATCGTCCCATTCCTGACGCGCTGCGTTCACGCGACTTGCGCGAGTTGCGCCATGCGGTGTTCGTTCCTCGCCCCGCTCTCGACAAACGCCTTCACGAGGCACAGCAGTGCGCGCATGCCCGTGCTCGGATGGCGCAAGCAGCAATGCACCTGTTCGCTGCGGCTTTCGCCGAGCAGACACCACGCGCAGAAGTGTTCGCAGTTGTTGGTCAGCAGGCGATAGCGGTTCTCGCCGAGGCGGGAGCGCGCGCGGCGCACCGCATCGGCGCCGACGTAGATCGCGCTCGGCGTCGCGCGAACCGACAGCGAATGGCCGGCGGCGAAGCGCGCGAGTTCGACTTCCTCCACCGGTCCGGGATGCGCGGAGGCCGCAAAGCCCGAGTAGTGCACGACGCGGCCATTGCCGACATAGATGCCGTGATGCTCGTAGCCGTTGCGTTGCGTGACCAGATGTGCGCCGATCGGCAGATCGATCGTCGATGATGCGGTGTCGCAAGCGGCTGCGGATTGCGGGTCGTCGTCGCGTGTATCGAGCGTTTGGGTGTTCATGGCTGGCCTCGTTCGCATTTCCAACACTGTTGCGACAGCTTTTGCATCATCCGGGCCAGGCGCCGGAAAACCCCTGTTTACAGGGTTGACGGCCGATCGAACGGTTTTCTGAAGAGGTAGATGTCAGAACGGGACCAACAGAAATCGCGCTGATCTGTCGGTGTGCGACGCTCATTTGCGAGCGTGTCGCGGGTTGATTTCAACTGAATGGAGAACTAGTGGGACCCCGCCGAATGTGTTGGGTCTCACACCTGTTCGAATGGGGGCTTGTTGGCCGCGAGCCGACCGATCGCGTCGACCGCGTTCGTGGTAAAGCCGCGCAAGCCGCGCCAGTCAATGCGCCGCGGGCTTCGCGTCGAATCCGCCCCCGATTGGCATGGCCTTTGCACCGTGTGGTGCAGAGTCCATTCAGCCGCGCGCATTGCGCTCGCGGCCAACCGGAGAACGACATGTCCTGCATCAAATTGAACGACCTCTCGCTGAACCTCGCGCTCGATCGCAAAGCGATGGCGGCGATTCGCGGTGGCGGCGGCGCGCCATGGATCTATGGCTGGATTCAGCCGTACGTGCCGCAAACGCCGAGCATTGGGCCGGTGGTCAATCTGTACGAGGTCTCCAACAACTTCTATGCTAACCAGATGATCAACCAGTTCCAGTCGGTCGACGTACGCAACACCGGCGCGAACGCGAACCTCACCGTGTCTCCGGACGCACGCAACCGAAACGATATGGTGTAGCCGTTGTGACATGCGAGAGCCAATTTCGCTGGACGTCGTCCGCGCGTTCCGACACGGGACGGGTCCGCGAAATCAACGAAGATGCCTGCCTCGACGAGCCCGAAGCGGGACGCTGGGCTGTCGCCGATGGGATGGGCGGTCACGCGGTCGGCGACGTTGCCAGCCGCACCGTGATTGACGCGTTGACTCAACTGGCGGCGCCGCACGGCCTCAGAATGCTGATCGCCGATGTACGCACGCGTCTGCAAACCGCGAACCGTCAATTGCGCGACGAAGCCGCGCGCCGCCAGGTGCAGCGCATCGGCAGCACCGTGGTCGTGCTGCTTGCATGCGATCGCTTCTGCGGCTACGTGTGGGCCGGCGACAGCCGCATCTACCTGTACCGCGCGGGGCAATTGCGGCAACTGACGCGCGATCACAGCCAGGTCGAGGAGCTGCGCTCGCTCGGCGTCATCACCGACGAAGAGGCGCGCCATCATCCCGCGCAGCACATGATCACGCGCGCGGTCGGGGCAACGGATTCGCTCGAACTCGACGAAGACGCGATCGAAGTCACCGACGGCGACGTGTTCCTGTTGTGCAGCGACGGTCTCAGCAACGAACTGAGCGACGACGAGATCGCCGCCGTGCTGACCACGGCGGAGCGCGAAAACGCATGTTGCGAACTCGTCGACCTCGCGCTCGCGCGCGGCGGGCGCGACAACATCACCGCAGTGGTCGTCGAAGCGCAGGACCCGAATGCGGCGGACAAGACCTTGCTGAACCCGGCGCCTTGATGATCTTCAGGCGCGCGTTTCACCGAGCGATCAGTGGTCGTTCACTCAGCCTTCGTCGTCTTCCTCGTCGCGCTCGTTCGCGCCGTTCTTCGTGGGCGGCGCATTGCGATTGCGGAAATCCTTCGAGTGCAGGCCGTGTTTTTTCAGCAGCATCTGCAAGTGCGAGCGATTCATATCGATGCGCCGCGCCAGTTCGGCGACGGTCCCGCTGACTTCACGCAGTCCGCGTTCGAGGAACGCTTTTTCGGCGTCGTCGCTGGCCGCCCGCTTCGCGTCGCTCAACGACATCAGATTCGCGACGCTGATCGGCTGCTCGCCGCTCGCCTGTCCGCCCTCCGCCTGCGCCGCCGCCGAACCGGGTGCGGCGGGTCGCATATCGAGCGGCAAATGCTCGATGTCGGCCATGTCGGCAGCCAGACATGAGATGCGGTACATCACGTTGCGCAATTCGCGAATGTTGCCCGGATACGCGTAGCTCAATAGAAAGTCCCGCAAACGCGGCGTCAACCTGACTGGCCGGCGTTTCAGGGTACCCGCCGCTTCGTCGCCGAACCACGCAATCAGCAACGGAATTTCGTCGCGCCGTTCGCGCAGCGGCGGCAACGTCACGTGAATCACGCTGAGCCGGTAGAACAGATCCTCGCGAAACCGGCCTTCCTCGCTGAGCTTGCGCAGATTGCGATTGGTCGCCGCGACGATGCGCGTATCGACCGCGATCGTTTCGTCGGAGCCGACGCGTTGAATCTCGTGCGCCTCGAGCACACGCAGCAGCTTGACCTGGCCCGCGAGCGGCAACTCGCCGATTTCGTCGAGAAAGATCGTGCCCGTATGCGCGCTTTCGAATTTTCCCTTGCGGTCGCTCGACGCGCCCGTGAATGCGCCCTTGCGATGCCCGAAAAGTTCGGATTCGAGCAGATTTTCCGGAATCGCGCCGCAGTTCACCGAAACGAACGGCTTGTCCGCACGCGAGCCATTCGCGTGAATCACTTTCGCCATCAGCTCCTTGCCGGTGCCGCTTTCTCCATCGATCAACACCGGCAAATCGGTTGGCGCCGCTTTTTCCGCGATTTCGAGCGATTCGAGCAAACGCGGGTTGTCGCCGAACGTGCCCTCGAAAATGAAGCTGCGTTCGAGTAGTGCCTTGCGGCGCGCACCGCGCGATTGCTCCGCGCTCGTCTGCGGCTCGCCCGCGGTGGCCGCCTGCACGAAGCGCTCCTTGTGCGAAAGCTGCATCACTTCGTCGCGCAACGACGTGGCCTGCCTCAGCAGCTTGTCGATATCGGCGCGTTCGAGCCGCGACGACCAGCGCAACGTGGAGCGCAGGATCTCGATCCGCTCGATCAGTCCCGCGTACGATATCGCGGGACTCGCCTCTTCAATCTGGTCGAGTATCTTCATCATGATGCACTCAACTGTTTCTGCACGAGCTGATAGTACATGCCGCCGCGCTGGATCAGCTCCTCGTGACGGCCCTGTTCGACGATCGCGCCTTCATACAGCACGAGAATCTTGTCCGCGCGCATGATCGTGCTGAGCCGATGCGCGATGATCACCGCCGTGCGGCCCTTCAGGATGTCGTGCATATTGCCGAGAATATTGCTTTCCGATTGCGAGTCGAGCGCCGACGTCGCCTCGTCGAACACGAGCAGACGCGGATCGTGATACAGCGCACGCGCAATGCAAAGCCGCTGGATTTGACCGCCCGACAAACCGATGCCGCGCTCGCCGACGATCTGCTCATATCCGAGCGGCATCTTGCTGATGAAGCCATGCGCGTCGGCCATTTTCGCGACTTCCTCGATGCGGCGGCGCTCCGGCGCGTCGTCCCCGCTTGCGATGTTCTCGGCGATCGTGCCCGAGAACAGCAGATTGCTTTGCATCACGTAGCCGATTTGCGCGCGGAAATAAGTCTTGTCGATCACGCCGGAGTCATAGCCGTCGATCGTTATTTTCCCTTCGCTCGGCCGATAGAAGCCAACCAGCAGCTTCGCGAGCGTGGTTTTTCCCGACCCGCTGCGCCCGACGATCGCGACCAGTTCACCCGGCTTGATATCGAAGCTGATGTTCTCCAGCACATAAGCGGAATCCTCTTCGCCATAGCGGAAGTACACGCCTTGCAGGCTGATCTCGCCTTGCAGCTCCGGCAGCATCACGCGCGAGGGCAAATCCTGCGGCTTCTGTTCGGGCTCGATATCGAGCACATCGCCGAGCCGTTCCATCGCGACACCCGCATCGTTGAGCATGCTCCACAAGCCGACGAGACCCATCAGCGGACTCAATACGCTGCCCATGAATGCATTGAACGCGATCAGCTGACCGATCGTCAACTCACGCGCGAGTACCAGATTCGCGCCGACCCAAAGAATCGCAATCGTCGTTGCCGCATTCAGCAATTGACTGCCAAAGCCGACCAGAATATTGAATGCGTGCGCGCGATATTGCAATTCGAGCGCCTTTGCGTATTTCTTCTCCCAGCGCAACCGTACCGGCCGCTCGATGCCCATGCCCTTGACGGTCTCGACGCCGGACAGAGCTTCCATCAGGAACGACTTCGCCTCGGTCGACGCCGTGAACACCTCGCGGGCGTAGCCCTTGATCTTCGGCGTCGCGATCACCGTGAGTCCCATGATCGGAATCACGAACGCGATCAACACCAGCGTCATCTTCACGTTGTACACGAACATGATCGTGAAGTAGATGAAGATCATCAGCAGATTCAGCGCGGTCGTCACGGTGGATTCGGTCAGGAACGCGCGGATCGTCTGGTTTTCCTGAAAGCGCGCGAAGATATCGCCGGTCTTGCGCTTCGCGAAGAACGAGAACGGCAGCGACAACGTATGCTTGAAGAACTGCGACATCATCGCGAAGTCCATGTTGCGAACCATGAAGTTCGCCAGATACGCGCGAATCGTCGACATCAGCTGCGTGAAGACATTGGAGATGATGAGCCCGCCGATCAGCATATGCAGCAGACTGACGTTCTGATGCACGATCACGCCGTCCAGAATATTCTGAATGATTAGCGGTGGAATCACGCCGAGAACCTGAATCACGAAGGTCGCCAGAAACAGATAGCCGAGTATCTTGCGGTACGGCTTCAGGTAGCCGACAAAGCGAATCCACGGCGAGCGCTCGGCCGACATCTGCAGCAACTGCGATCCGCCGGTAAACAATAGGCAGGTGCCGCTCCACCCGCGTTCGAAATCTTCGACGCTCAGCTTTCTGAAACCGAGTGCCGGGTCCGCCACCCAGACATAGTCTTTCGACAGCCCGTACACGACCACATAGTGATAGCCCTCCCAATGCACGATGAACGGCAGATCGAAGCCGCGCAGCGAATCGAACGTGCATTGCACGCCGCGCGTCGTGAAGCCGAGCGACTCGCCCGCGCGCGCGAGGCTGTCGAGCGTCGCACCCTGCGTCGTCACGTTCGCGAGTTCGCGCAATTTGCCGAGCGTCATCGGAATGCCGTAATGGCGGCAGATCATCGCGAGACACGCGGCGCCGCAATCCATCTCCTCGGCCTGCTCGACGAGCGCGAAACGCCGGATGATCTTCTCGCCGAGTTCCGGTTTGCTCTGCAGGTCGAGCATCAACGGCAGCTTGCGCCGCTGTTCGAGCCGCTTTTGCCGCTGTAATTCGCGGTCGCCATAGCGGATGCGCTCGTCGAGCACTTCTCGCAGTTTCGGATTGCGCTCGAGAATGAAATGAACGGTGCGCTCGGGGATGACCAGCAGCCGCGTGTCGGTGGTTGCAACGACCGATGCCATCTGTTCCTGGCGCATCAGGCACGCCTTCTCGCCGAATATCTCGCCTTTGCCGAGCGTCGCGAGCGTATAGTTGTGGCCCTCCTCCTGCCGCACGATGCGCACCTGGCCTTGCCGCACCACATAAAGCCGCCTGTCGTCGCGGCCGTCCTGTTTCAGAATCTCCTTGCCGGCAGCGACCCGTTTTGCGCCGACGCTGCGCACGTACTCTTCGAGTTCCGCCTTGTTCAGCTTGCCGCGCAGATCGAACAATTGCGCGACGAAGCCCCCGGCCGAATTGATCGCCACATAGCTGGCGACGAACGCCAACGCGGCGGCGTTGCCCGCCATCACCGGTTCGATCGCGCTGCGCGGAATGAACAGCACTTCGGTCTTGCCCGACGAACGTACCGACGCTTCGTGAACGTACGAGCGCAACATCGCAATGTCGGCAAAGATCTCGCCCGACTTGCGCACGCCCATGCTGGTTTCCTTGCCGTGCTCCTCGGAGAAGATACGTACCGTGCCCGAGCGGATCACATAGAGACCTTCGGCCACGTCACCGGCCGAGCACACCGTTTCGCCAAACGGATAGAACTTTGCCTGCGCGTACTCGGCAAGCCGCTCGATTTCGTCGCGCGAGAACGGCGACAGGATCTCCACCGAAGCGAGAAATTCGGCGGTGGAAGGCGCGGATGGCGCGGTCTGGAGGGCGTCCATGTATCGGTGAGCCTCGCTTTATCGGGCGCTAGTCGGGCGCTAGCGCGCTTCGATCACGTGTTCCTGGGCGCGGGCAATGAGCCAGCTCTCGCGCAGCAAACGGCGGATTTCGGTGGCCACGTCGGCATCGAGCGTGGCCGGATATTTGGCCGTGACCGCGAAGATCTCGAAACACGAACGGTCGGCCGACGGAAACGGCCCAAGCAGATCGCCGACCGCCGCATTGAAGATCTTCGCCTCGATATCGGGCTTCAGCGAACCGCGCAGTACCTTGCCGATCACGCCGCCCGACTCGCGCGTATCGGCAATCGAATGCTCGCGCGCCATCTCGCCGAAGGCGTCGGGGTCGTCGTGCAGGTACGAGATCATTTCCTTCGCCTTACCTTCGCTATCGAGCACGATATGGCTGACTTCGATCGCGTCGAACTTCGGTGAATTCAGCGCGAAGTAATCATGGATCGCCGCGTCGTTACCGATGTCGTCGAGCATCTTCTCCTGATAAAGCCCGTCGGTAATGAACGCCTCGAATTCGTCGAGGCTCACGTGCAGCGCGTCGAGATAATGATTCATGTCCGCCGCGCGATGCAGCCCGCGCACGCGGCGAAACTGGTCCGCGCGCTGCTGGATTTCGTCGGCGCTGACGGCGACGCCCTGCTTCTTCGCCGCATGGACGGTAAGCTTGTCGCGCACGATCTGCTCGACCAGGCTCTCGAACTGGCCGGTCAGTTTCAGAAGACGAATGAACTCGTCCACGTCCACGACTTCGTCATCGATACGCACTATCGCGGTCATTTGCTCGGCTCCTTTCGTGGATGTTTTGATTCGCGCGCTCAACCCGCCACCTCTCTGAACGGATCGAGACCGAGGTCGATCAGGCGCCGCTCGCGCACGACGATTTCCGCATTGGCGGTCATGCCGTAACGCAGCGGATAACGCGTGCCGGCCACCTGGTAGTAGTCCTTGTCCAGCGTGACACGGCCTTCGTAGACCGGTTGCTTGTCCTGCGCGGATGGCTTCGTGGCCGGCGAGATATAGGCGAGCGTGCCGCTGATCAACCCGTAGCGCTGGTAAGGAAACGCGTTGAACTTCAATTTGACAGGCAGGCCCACGTGCAGAAAGGCGCGGTCGTGTTCGGAGATTTCGATCTTCAGCACGGGCCGCGCGTCTTTTGGCGCAATGCCGCCGAGCGGTGCGTTCGCCTGAATCTTGTCGCCGCGCTGCGTCGACGTGACGTCGGTGATCACGCCTGAAACCGGCGCGAGAATCAGCAGAAAATTGTCTTTATCGATGTTCTCGAAACGCACCCGCGCGGCGGCATCGGCTTCGAGGCGCGCGCTTTGCAGTTGCACGCGCAGTTTGTCTTCCGCATCGGTGATGTCGCGCACCGCCTGATCGTATTGCAGCTGCAGATCGGTGCTTTGCTGGCCGCTCGTCGCCAGTTGCGCATTGGCCTGCGCGTATTCATGGCTCAGACGAAAGTCGAGCTCGGCCAGCTTCGACTGCGCGACACGGTAAGCGTTATCCGCTTCGAGCGCGGCCGTGCGTTTCTGCTCGACCTGTAATTCGGCAATGCCACCGCCGCCCGGCTGCGCGAACAGCCGCGAATAGCGATCGAGTTCCTGATTCGCCGCTTCGCGCGTGCGGCGCGCGTTGTCGAGCGAGCTGCGCGCTTCGTCGAGTTCGGCCTTCTGCCCTTCGGCAAGCTTCGTCGTGCCTTCTGAAACGCGATTCTCGTGCAAGCGCTCCTCGACTTCGAGTTGCGCCTTCAACGACGCGGCCTTGCGTTCCATCAACGCCTTCTTCTCCGGGAACTGCTTCCATTCGCGTTCGGCGTCTTCGAGCTTCACTTGTGCCTGTAACGCGTTGCTCGCTGCCTCGATCGCGCCGCGCGCATTGAGCCGCGCGAGCACGTCGCCTTTCGACACCGGCTGCCCCTCGGCGATATACAGATCCGCGAGTTCGCCGTCGATCGGCGTATAGATGCGCCGCACCTCCGACTCCGGCGCCAACGTGCCGGGCGCGCTGACGATCACATCCGCGCGGCCGACGAACGACCACAGCAAACCCGACACGACGAGCGCGACCATCGCCCAGATCAGCGCGCGCGCAATCCGCACCGGCTCGGACGTCAGAATCACAATGCCTTCGACGCTATGATCTTCGAGCGCCTCCGACAACGGTCTAGGGTGAGGATCGCGTTTCACTCTGATCGCCTCCAATCAACGCGAGCTTCGCTTTCAGCAACCCAGGGTCCAGCACCATGCGCAACTCGGTCAACGAGCGGCGCTGCAAACTCGCTTCGGCTTCGATATCCGCGAGCAGGCGATCGAAGTCGGTGGGATGATCGGCCTTCAACTGCGTATAGATGCGCATGCCCTGGCGTGCCGCCGTCTGCGCCTCGCTCAGCAGACGCGCCTCGTTGCGAAAGCCCGGCGAGATGCCGGCTTCGAGCCGCTGCGTGCCGCCGATCGGGCCGTTCGCGCGGTACTCTTTCCACAGGCTTTGCGCGCGCACCAGCAGATCTTGCGCATGCGCGAGTGCCTTGTCATGCAATGCGGCCACGTCTTTCTGGATCGCCTGCACGAACCATGCGTCTATCCGCGGATCGAGGCTCGCGTAGAACGACAGCAGACGCTGGTCGTAATCTTTCCCGTCACGCGTTTTCCGCAGATCGTTGTATTGATCGGACAACGCCTGCTTGTGCGTCGCTTCGGCCGCGAGCACATCGGACCACGGGCTCGCCGGCATCGACTGCAAATCGTTCAGCGCCTGCTGCGCGTCGCCGCGCTGCCACGCGGCATCGACCGCGTCCTGCCGTTGAACGATGTCCGCCGACGGCAAGCGCGTCGCCGCAAGCTGCTGGAATTGCGCCTGAAAAGGCGGCGTGCTGAAGCGCACCGTTTTCATCATCGCCAGCAATGACGTCAATTGACGGCTCAACGCGGCATTCAGCAACCCGGTGTATTGGCGCAAATCGTCGCGCACTCTATCGAGCCCCGCGAGCCGCGGATAACGCTGCGCGTAATCGTCGAGTACCGGCGGCAGCGCGTCGGGTTTGTCGCGCGAAAGTTCGGTACGAATTACGCCATTGAGCCGATCGATCGCGGCGACGTACACCGAATCGTCGCTTTCGAGCTTGCGCAGATGGCTGAGCGTGTGGGCGTAGGGCTCCGCGAAGACCGGCACGTAACTCGCAATCCGATCGAGCGCGCGCTGGTGACTCGCCGCGTCGTCGTCCCAGCGGTGCAGCAGACCGTTGATCGTCGCTTCGTCCGTATACATGCGGATCGGCGCGTCGACGCCGCCACGCGCCGCGACGAAGCGTTCGAGATCGCCGACCCATTGCAATTCGCCGACCAGCGACGCGGCATCGGCGTCATTTCCGCTCAACGCCCTCATGTTCTTCAGCAGCGTGTCGGCCTGGTCGAACTGCGCTTTTTGCACGGCTTCGATCCAGCCCGGCAAGTTCGCTTTCAACAACGCCTCGCTCGCGAGCGCGCTGATTTTCGTGTCCGCCGGATGCGTGGCCAGATAGCCGCGCGCCATCGTGAGGGCGCTCGAGTAATCACCGCTCGCGAGCAGGCTCTTCAACTCCCGTTCCGATGAACCGTGCAGATAAAGGCCCACGCCAAGCGCAACCACGATCGCGATAGCCGCTCCGCCCCATGCCGCCGCGCGCCGCACATTGGTGCGCTCGCCGTCCACTAACGCCTTGTGGAGTTCGCCGGCGACCATCTTCCAGCGACGCGGCTTACCTCTTGCCGCGCTTTTAGCTTTGCCGCTTCTTTCGTTCGCGCCGTCTCTCGTATCGGCGGGATGCCCCGCCTGCGCACCTTTGGCGCCCTGCGCGCCATTTGCCGTCCCTATTCCGTCACGCTTCGCGCGCGCGGAGCCCGGCTGCGCCGCTTCATTCACTTCGTCTTCGCGTTGCAGCGCCGGATCGACGCAAAAGATGTCGAGAAACGAATGCGCAGCGCCGACGAAGGTCGTCTTGTCGGCATCGGCGGCACTGTCGACAGCGGGCTGAAGAGAGAGCTGGGTCACGGTGGGTTCGACGTCGGCGGAGTTCTGTAGCGACACCCTGTAGACGAAGTGGTCGCCGCCAAATGCAACGACGTCGCCGTCCGCCAGTGCAAGCGCCGATTCGCCGATCCGCTGTCCATTCACGAACGTGCCGTTGGTGCTGCCGAGATCCTCGACATAGAGCTCGCCGCCCTTCAGAAACAGGTGCGCATGGCGCCGGGAAATGTAATTGACCTGATGCGGATAACGGTCTTTGTAGCGCGAGAAAACCTCGTCCGTTTTACTGACCAGAAATGGAAAAGCCAGCACGTCGACCGGTTGCAGACCCAGGTCATCGCGCTGCGGCACCAGCAATAGATGAATGAGGGGAGAAGCGCTTCCACCCGTGACGACGCGCGCGCGCGGCTCGATGCCGACGCGATAGCGCAGTTCACCGCCAAAGCAGAGTTCATCGCCGGCGCGTACACGCGCGGGGGTTTGTCGCACCGCGATGCCGTTGACCGTCGTGCCGTTCTTGCTGCCGAGATCGGCAACATAAATCGCGCCATGCTCGATGAAAACGCGCGCATGTCGGCGCGAGAGAGCGGCGGTCCATGGTGCGGGATAGTCGCTGAACGGCGCTTCGCTGCGGCCGATGGCGAACAGGTTGTCGACGATGCGAATGGCGTCGAGCGCGGGGCGCTGCGCGCAGGCAACCGGTGACAACACCACGTCGAAGGCAGCGTCCACTGTCACGCGCATTTCAGCAATCGGAGCTTCGCCGGTGGCCATTTTATCTGGATCGCTAAGCGTTTACCCGCCGCGGCGGGAACGCGGGGCGAACTGGACGAAGAACAACGGCGCAACGATATTGTCGTGAAGAGCCACGCAAACGCTGACCCCTAAAGGATTGTAAGTCACGCATCGAGAGTGTCAATTTGGATATCGCCGGATGAGAAGACCGCGGATAAGCCGTCAGCCGACGAAATACCCGCGCGGTACGCCAACTCGTGGATTAGCTCAATGTTTCGTTACTTCTCTTTGACCTGCGCTTGCACGTCGACACCGGGCCATCCGCCGCCGAGCGCCTTATAAAGCGTTACCGTGTCGGACAGAATCAATTGGTGGTTTTCCAGCAACGCCTGTTGCGCCTCCAGCAAGGTCCGCTCGTCTTCGAATACTTCGAGCTGCGACACGACGCCAAGGCGCAGTTGCGACTGGATCTGATCAGCGACGATCTGCAGGCGCGACACCTGCTGCAGCAATTCCGCGTGCTGCGCCTTATGCGCACTCAGATTGACGAGCGCGTTCTCCACTTCCTCGAATGCGCCCATCACGGCCACGCGATATTGCTGCTCGGCGACTTTCGATTGCGCCTCGGTCACCTTCACATGTGCGCGCACGCCCGGATCGAACAGCGGAAAATTGATGCTCGGCATCAGGCCGAACGTGAACGACTTCAGCAACTGGTTAAGCGCGTAACTTGCCGTGCCGCCTTGCGCGGTGAGGCCGATGCTCGGCAATTGCGCGAGCTTCGACTGACCGACGAGGTCATAGGCCTCGAGCACCCTGAATTCGGCCGCCACCACGTCGGGGCGGCGCGACAGCAATTGCGCGGGCAAACCATCGGGCACGCCCGGCAATTTCACGCGCTCCTGTAAATGGCCCTGCGGCACATGGAATTCGCCGGCCGGCACGCCGAGCAACGTGCATAGCGCGTTGTCGGAGACCGCCCGCGATCGGCGCAGATCATAGAGATCGTTGGTGAGCCGGTTGATCTCCGCCTGCTGGCGCAATACCTGCGTTTGCGGCACGAGCCCATTGCGCGCCTGGCCTTCGTAGATCGCCAGGATTTGCTTGTTCGTGGCGATGGTCTTTTGCTGCTGTGCGATCTGGTCGTCGAATTGCAGGATCTGGAAATAGGTACTGGCCACATTCGCGACGAGTTCGAGATACCCCGCGCGCCAATCCGCCTCGCTCGCGTGGAATTCGGCCTTTTGCGCCTGCACGCCTTTTTCGACCTTGCCCCAGATGTCGATGTCCCAGTTCACCTGCAGCGCGAGGTTGTACGTCTTCGTCAAAGGCTGGCCAGTCGTCTTCGTGTAGTCGGCGCCGGCACCGAGGTCCGCCGTCGGCAATGCGGCCGCGCCTGTCTCGCTGATCTGCGTGTGCGCGACTTCGATACGCGCGGCCAGCACCCGGATATCGAAGTTGCCGTCGATCGCCTTGTCGATCAGCGTATCGAGGTACGGGTCCTGGAAGCCCTTCCACCAGTCGCGCTCGATCGTCTCCGCGGCCGATACCGGCGCGCCATTGCGATCCGACCACGATGTCTTGGCCGGCGTGTCCGGGCGTTGATAAGCCGGCATGCTGACGTCGACGCACGCGCTCACTGCCAAAGCGCACATCGTTGCCGCGCAGATCCCGCGCAGTACACGGGCTATGCGGCGAGGCGTCCTGGCTTCAGCAGGAACCCGCTGAAGGTCCAGCGAATCACACGACGAATCGAACGATGATTCCGGCAGTGCTGACACGGTGGTCTCCAGTTGCACCCGCCTGTTTCGCGCGAGATGCCCGGTTTTTCAGCCCGAGCCGCTTCCGCGCGGCTTCGGCAATGAAGCGGCGGAAAAGTCGATGCGGGGAGCGGCGGATACGCGAAGGATGCGTGGAAAGGACGATTGGATTAGCGGTCTTTTTGAGCGACGCGCCTGTTGGGGCACGCACACGCGGCCGCCCGGGCCGCGTGTGCGCCGCTCACTACCCGTTGTTGACGTTGCTCGAGTAAATGGTCGGTTGGATGTAGGTGGCCGTACCGCTGACCAGCGCCGAGTCGTTGCCGTTAGCGCTCTGGATGTTCATTTCCGTGTTGATCATCTGCGTCGTGGAGACGTTCTTGATGCTGGTCGGCGCATAGACGGGCGCATAGCTGAGGTACGACGGCATCGAATAGTAGCCGTTGCCACCGCGCACGGCGCTCATCGCCTTGCTGTCGAGTTGTTCGGTGTTGGACAGATCCTTGATCATCAGCGTGTTCATGGCAAATCTCCTGGGAATGGGGAAAGCGCATCATCGAGCGTCGGGATTCGAGCAACTTGTCTGCTCGGGCGCTACTGATGCATGGGCTATGCCAGGAGTGCCTTGCTTTCGTCATTCGCGTCCTGAACGCCTTGTAGCAAAGGCCAGGAAGATCGCACCCGCTGTCCCGACGCTGACGAGCGGCAGAGCGAGACCAGTGAATGGTGGATCGCAGCCAACAGCGCGCGCGACATTGTTGGCTGCTCGATGACAGTCAGCGCGCGATCACCGTGATCTTCTTCGAATACACCGGCGGGTTGTGCGGCATATGCATGTCGTCGCCCATCAACAGCTGCAGCGTATGCTTGCCTGGCGGCAATGAAATCATCGTTTCCGTTTCGCCCGCGCCGAAATGCAGATGATGGCGATCCGAGGGTATCTCCTGATCCATCGGCGGCAGATCGGTATCGATCAGAAGATGATGGTGGCCGGTGTTCGGGTACTTCACGCCTTTCGGCGCGACCCCCATGAAACGCAGACCGAACCACACGCGAAACGGTTTATTGGCGGGCACCACCTGGCCATCGTTCGGATAGCCGATATACGCGTAAGCGCCGGGCGGCGACGGCGTCGCTGCCCACGCGCCCTGCGGCGCGGTCGATACCGTCAGCGCCGCTGCGACGAATGCCGCGGCCGCAATGATTTTCTTCATCAGGACTCTCCGTTCCGGCTTGACCAGTTCGAACGAACGGACCGCGTTAGTTCTTTAGCACGGTGATGGTGATCTTCTTCGAATACACGGGCGGTACGTGCGGCACGTGATTATGGTCGCCGAGAATCAGCTGCAGCGTGTGCTTGCCGGGCGGCAACTCGATGCGCGCGTCGGTTTCGCCCGCGCCGAAATGCAGGTGCTGGCGATCCGATGGAATCTCCTGATCGAGCGCGGGCAAATCCGTGTCGATCAGAAGATGATGGTGGCCGGTATTCGGAAACGCGACGCCCTTCGGACACACGCCCATATTGCGCAGCCCCATGCGCACCCACAGCTTGCCGCCGTGAATCACCGCGCCATCCGACGGCCAGATGATGTACTCCTCGGCCCCCGGCGGAGACGGCGTCTGCTCGGCGCGCGCAACGCCGCCAGTGCCGATACCGAGGCAGACCGCGACGAGCGCCGCGCACACCGCCGCGCGTAATCCGCCGCGACGCGCTTGCGCCGGATCACGACTGCCGAAAAGAAAGGAAACACGGGTTCTTCGCATAGCGCACTCTCCCGAACAGGAGTCATGGCTGGGGCCCGGCTATCGATGACCTTCCGGGTGTTCGAGCGGCATGTCGCGGGTCGAAACCGGCAGGCAGCCCACCTAGTTAAAACGACCGTGTGACGTGACTTTGTGAATCAGCTTAGGACGTAACTTGCCAAAAAGATACGCAATGCTCGTTAACCGTATGACGCGTTAAGGACTCCCGGACAGTTGTGACGCAAAGCGCGTGCTATCGTTAATAAAGAGCGCGGGCAGCGCGAGCCTGGTGCACGAATGCCTGAACTCTGTCCGGTACAAACAGGATATAAAGATGTGGAGACGATTCCTGCTGGTGTGCATGGTTGGGGCAATCCAGGCGCAGTGGGACAGTGCCGGTGCCGCGACGCAACATGAAAGCATCGAGCCGAGCCCGGCTCGGGTAGCGAGTCATCCGGCGCGGCCGGCGGACACCGCTTTGCTCCTTTCACCCTTTGCTTCGTCACGCGACGACACGCATTCTCGGCGTGTCGCGCTCGTGATCGGAAATGGCGAGTACGGTGACGCCGCTAACCCGATCCGCGCCAACGCGCCGCGCGACGCCGAATCGATCGGCGCTGCGCTCCGTGCGCGTGGCTTCGAAGTCATCACGCGCACGAATGCTACGCCGCCGCAGATGCGCGCGGCCATCGACGAATTTCAACGACGATTGCGAACGGGCGATATCGGAGTGTTCTATTTCGCCGGACACGGCATGCAGGTAGGCGCACAAACGCTGCTTTTGCCGGCGGAACTCGATGCGCGAGCCGACATCCGCGCGCCGGTGTCGCTACTGAATAACGGCGTCGATCTGAATACCGTTTTGCATGCGATGCAATCCGCCCGTGTCGGCCGGCTCAATCTCGTGATTCTCGATACGTGCCTCGACAATCCATTTGCCCCCGCCGCGGTTGCGATCGATAAACCGAGGATCGCTGCCAACACCGTGATTGCCTATGCAACCGCACCGGGCGGTTTCGCGGCGGACGGTCCGCGGCATGGCGTCTATACCGATGCCTTGCTGCAAGCGCTCAACGACGCCGGCGCATCGTCTCGATCGCTCGCCGCGCTGTTCCGACAGGTCGGCGCCGAAGTACGCGTCGCTACACGCGGAACGCAGCAACCGTGGCTCTCTGTCGCGCGTTCATCCATTCCCACAAGTGGCGAAGGCGCTATCGAGTCGTCGAATACGTCAGAGCGTCGCGCCATCACGCCGCGCAGTCGCGGCATCATGCCCAAGGAAAGCGGCGAACAATACGAAATCACGTTCTGGGATTCGATCAAGGACAGCAACTACCCAGCCGATTACGAGGCTTATCTGAAGGCCTATCCGAATGGCCGCTTCGCCACACTCGCGCATGCGCGTATCGATCGATTGCGCGCGGCGGCATCGACTCCCGCGGTGAGTGCCGCGCCGGCTGCACCGCCAGCCGCGCCCGCGACGCAAAGCGGTCACGTCGCGCCACCCACGCCGCCTGCCCAGGTCATGCATCCCGCGACGCAAGCCAGCGCAGCCGCGCCGCCGCCGCGCCCCGCTGCCGCGCCATTCGCCGAAAAGACCGTCGCCCATCCCCCGACGGCCGGTGAAATCCGCGACTGCGCGGCCTGTCCGGTCATGATCGCGGTACCCGCCGGCTCGTTCGCAATGGGCAGCAATACCGACGATCCGTCGGAAAAACCCGTGCATCACGTGAGCATTGGCGCGCCCTTCGCGATCGGTAAATTCCCCGTGACGGTCGAGCAATGGAACGCGTGCGTCGCCGCCGGCGCCTGCCAGAAGCTGACGCCGGAGAGCAATAGCATCAAGACCGCACCCGCGCGCGATCTCAGTTGGGACGACGCGCAGCAGTACGTCAAGTGGCTCGCCAAAACGACCGGCAAACCGTACCGTCTGCCGACCGAAGCCGAATGGGAATACGCGGACCGCGCCGGCACCACGACCGCGTACTGGTGGGGCGAGCAGATGCGCAAGGGCAACGCCAATTGCAAGGACTGCGGCGACCCGTGGCACAAGGAAGGCCCGGAAAACGTCGGCACGTTCGCCGCGAATCCGCTGGGTCTGTACGACATGAACGGCGGCGTCTGGGAGTGGACCGCCGACTGTTGGCACAACACCTATCAGGGCGCGCCCGTCGATGGCCACGCGTGGGACTCGCCCGGCTGCGAGATGCGCGCGATTCGCGGCGGCTCATGGCGCGAAGGCGGCGACTACATGCTCAGCGCGACGCGCTTCAAATACAGCGCGGGCGTGCGCCAATCGCAGAACGGTTTTCGCGTCGTCAAGGATCTGCACTAAAAGCCGTGTCGATTGGCTTCCTGACGGATCATCGCGTCGCGGGTTTGGTCGTAATCGGGGCGAAGTCCGCCAACAGGTGATCCTGCCCGTATTGACCGCCAATCTGCTTGAGCCGGGTCTCGAGCGCGCGCAGATAAACAGCGCGCGCTTCGCTTTCCGGGCGCAGCTTGTCGAACAGCGGCACCGGCGTCACCATCAGCACCACCATTTCCGAGCCGAACGGCTTCGATACGGTCCAATCGCCCGCATTGCTGCCGATCGTGTACGGACCGCCGTTCGCCTGCATCTGATTGTCCGGCCACTGACGACTGGGCACCATGTGCACGACGTGGCCGTCTAGCTGGTAGTAGTCGACGGTCGCAAAGGAATCGAACGGCGGCGCTTTCAGGTCGACCACCAGCGAGTCGTTCTCGGTCAGAAAACCGCTTGGCGGACGCATCTGCAGCGACGCCACGCGCCCCGCCTGCCAGTTGCGCACCAGAAACGGCGCGAGCGTTTTGACGAAGTCGCATTTATCGTCGGCGAGCGGCCGCACGTCTAGCGAAACCGTATCGACGCCAGGCAGCGCCGCCAACGTCTCCTTCAGATGCGCGGCACCGTATCGCTGCGACAGGAAACCGCGTACCGTCAGTGCGTGGTCCTGCACCGCGCCCGATAAAGCCGAACACGGCACCTGGGCAAGCGTGGGCGTAATCGCGGCGAGCGTCAACGCGGGCTTCGACGCGGGCGCCGGCGTTGTCTGCGCGACATTCGTTGCAGGCGCGACAGCGGACGCCCCAGCCGCCCGATCGACCTGATCGCCCTGTGATCGCGCCGCCTCGGTTTGCGCGGCTTGCTGCCGGCTGGACCCCGAGCGAAAAGCGAACACGCCCACGGTGACCGCGCACACGACGGCGAGGCCAGCGAGCCCGACCCACGCGAGCGTCCCGGACTTCTCCGCGCGCGCTTCATTGTCGAACTCGGCGATAAAGCGCACGACGCTCGGTATCCGCGTATTGCGATCGAACGACAACGCGGCACGCAACGCGCGCCACTGTCGCGCATCGAGATTCGCCGGACGCTGCGGCTTGAAATCGGCATTGCGCGCCTGCGTGGCCGACAGGCGATCGAACGGATGATGTCCCGTCAACAGCTCGTACGTGATGCAGCCAAGCGCGTAGATATCGTCGCGCGGGTCCGGCTCGCGATGCTCGATCATCTCCGGGCTCGCATAGGCCGGCGTCAACGCGCCGAGACTGCCGGGATCGAACACCGTCGCGTCGCTCTCCTCTTCAGGCCGCTGGAATACGCGCGCGATGCCGAAGTCGATCACTTTCACTTCGGCATTCGTGGTCAAAAACACGTTCGCGGGTTTGAAATCGCAATGGACGAAGCCGCGCTCGTGCGCGTACGCGAGCGCCGCGCACATGCCGCGCACGATCGGCAGCGCGGCCCGCACCGGCATGCCCTGATAGCCCGGCGTGCGCAGCAGCTGGCTCAGGGGTTTGCCGCTCAGGTACTCCATCGTCAGATAGACGATCGGCCCGTCGCGGTCGAAGTCGTAGACGGTGATGATGTTGCGATGCGCGAGTACCTGCGCCTTGCGCGCCTCGCGCTGCAGCGCGACCAGCGAATTCGGATTGCCGCGAAACTGGACGTTCAGCACCTTGATCGCGAGATAGGGCTTGCGATCCGACGCTTCGAGCTTGCGCAGATCGAGCGCCTTGTACACGGTGCCCATGCCGCCCACGCCGAGACACTCCTCGAGCACGAAGCGGTTGTTCAGCGTATCGCCGATGCCTTTGATGGTCTCGTGCGCGGCGCTGCCGGCAGTACTCGCGGCGCCCGCACTCGCAGCGCTCGACGAACGCAGCGACGGTAGATCGACCGAGGTCTGGATGCCGGTTTCCTCGCCACCCGCCGCGACGTTCGACACGCGCAGCAGCTCGATGCGCCGCCGCACTTCCAGGTAGAGATCGTCGGGCAACGGCGACCGATGATGCGCGGCGTACAGCGTCTCCAGCAGCCGCGTCGGACCGAGTTGCTCGGTCGCCAACGCGCTGTCGAGCTGCGCGACGAACTCGTCACGCGATAGCTCGCCGCTCTGGAAGTCGAGAATCACACGCGCAAGGCTAGCCATTTGTGCGAAGCACCGCCGTTGCCGCTGGACCGTGTCGCATGCGACCGACGCCACGCGGGTCGATAGAAAACCTGTCGTATCCAGTTACATGTGCCGTTTCGATACTAGCTCCCGGTCCGCGCTTTCGCAAACCAGGCAAACCAGGCATGAGCCGCGCGCCGCGCCGCGTGCTGGCTCGCGCAATGTCGTGCGCCATCCAACAGGGTCCGCCGCGATGTCGGACGGCGGCCACCGCTCCGAGCGCGTCAGCGTGCTTCGAGCTGACCGGCACGGTGGTCCCTCCACGCGCAAAACCCTTATACGACAGGGCTGCGCCGATTTCCTCAGGATCCTTGATTAATACTGGCACAGCCTGTGCATTAGTGATGTCCGAGCAAACGAATTGCTCGAAACCACTCGCAACACTGCGAAAACTTCTTTCAGGAGACTCACCATGAAAACGCTGATGATCAAAGACCTGTCCGTCACCGAACAACTCGACAGCAAAGCCATGCAAGCCGTACGCGGCGGCTTCGGCCCGAGCAAGTACTACAGCTTCGCCCCGGTCTATGCGCCGACCAGCGTCAAGAACACCACCACCACGCAACTGATCAGTAACGAACTGAACTTCCAGAACACCAACGGCAACGACGTTGCGCTCGCCACCGGCATCACGTCGGACTTCTCGCCGTATATCAATTCGAGCAACAGCAACCACTAATAGTGCGTGGCGCGGCGAGGCGCCCGCTGCCGCGGGCCGCTTCGCCGCGAGCCATTCATGTCCGCTTTCCGTACGTCTTTGGAGAAACGCCATGTCATCCCTCATGATTCGCGATCTGTCCGGCACGCGCGAACTCGACCGCCGGGCCATGTCCGGGATCGCCGGCGGCACCGGCAGCAACGTGCCCATGCCCTCGGGCCTTGGTGGTCTCGGCAGCCTTGCCGGCCTCGCCAACGTCAACGTCAACGTCAACGTCACTCAGAATCTGGCTCAGCAGCAAATCGTCAACGTCGCAGCGCTCAATGACATCGGTTCGATCGGCCCAGGCGTCGTGCTGCCGCTGAAGCTGAGAGTCGACCCTATCCTGTCGGGCGCCAATTACTCCGCCGTGTAAGCCGGGGCAGCAGCGGGGGACTGGGGGTTCCTTCACTGCCGCGGCAACACCACGGCCATGCGCGCCGCGAATGGATTTCCTATACTGATAGTGCGTTGAGACCTCAATACAACGAATGACACGCCGAACACATTCCGAGCACGGCGGCCGGCACCCGAACGGGTCTGGCCGCCGGAGCGTTTTTCTGGAGCCATCATGGCCAAGCTGAGCATCAAGGATCTGACCGAAAGCGTCGAACTGGACCGCGAGGCGATGGCCGCGATCGTCGGCGGCGCCCGTGTCGGCGCGCGCTCGAGTCTCGCCGCGCCGCTGGTGCCGGCCGCGATGCGAGTCGTCGAATACCCGCCGGGCTTTCCGGCCGCGCATCTGCGTATCGCGGAAGCAGCCTCGCCGCGTAGACGCCAGCGCCGCTAGCATTCCTCGCCGGGGCGTTTCACCATCACGGCACGCGCATATGGCGCGTGCCGTTTCTGTTTGCGCTTGCGATTGAGTGTTGGACGCCTGAGTTCGCCACGCGCGACGCTGCGCTGCGCCCCAACCATTCGCACGTGACTCGTGGGACGCGCGCAAACACATCGACGCGCAATCGCGATCGTGTTCAGTGCGATTCAACGCGGCTATCGCGCGGATCCTTGCCAGGCTTCGCATCGCGGCCCCCGCTCCATGTTGCGGCGCACGTTCCCTCACATTGGCATAGGCCTTGCAGAAATCGATGCGGGCGCCGCACTGTGCTCGCCTTTCCACGTCAAGGAGAAATGCCATGAAAGCCACTGTGATCATTAAAGACCTGCCGCCCGGCGCGGGCGAGCCATCCGACGAGAAAACGCTGAGCGCCGAACAGATGAAGACGCTGCGCGGCGGCCGCTCGGTAGTCGTCAAGGTGGACGGTGGCGGCACGGGTAGCGTCGACGATTGGGACATCAACACCGCGATCTTCGAAGGCCGCATCAGCGGAACCTATCTATAGGACGCGCGACGTGTCCGCAATTGGAAAACGGCACCCGGCTCAGCTTTTGAGCGCGACGGGTGCCGTTTTCAATTGGCTCGAGAATCTCCGCACGCGCCGCGCGCCGCCCCGGTGATCTGATTAAAGGATCGACCTTGGGCACAAGGTTTGCTGCCTGGGGATTACCCTGCGGCCTTGTGGCCAACGTAGATAAAGCAGGTCTCTCAACCAGGCGGAGGTCATAACATGCTAGGAACCATTCTTCTAATCGTGCTGATTCTGCTGCTGATCGGCGCATTTCCAGCGTGGCCACACAGCCGATCGTGGGGCTATGGTCCGACCGGTGGACTCGGCATCGTACTGATCGTGGTGATCGTTCTGCTGGTTGCCGGTGTGATATAGACCACGCGTAGTGGACTGGAACATGAGGCGGGCCGCCGTCTATCCGCGCGATGTCGCGTGCCGGTAGGTGGCGGCTTCGCTTTTTCGTCGTTGCCGAAGCACTCGATGGAAAAGTTACTGGCCAATCAGGTCGCGCCGATTACCGGCGCGAGTGCGGAATCGGCTATGGCATCGATATGGCTAAAGCCCGATACGCGGACCATCGGCGTTGCCGTCGTTCGATTGCTCGAATAGATCGACATCTTCGAGCCAGGCACGCTGCCTGCTGAAACTCCTGCGTATTCGAACTCCAATACGAAAGGAGATGACATCATGCCTTACTTACTTGGCTGGCTGCTCGGCGTTCCAGTGATCGTATTGATCATCCTGTACCTCATTTTCCATTGATATCGCGCGGTACAGACGATAAGGATGACGTTGTTCCCGCGGCGGCGGTATGCGGATCGTTTCATGGTCAGCGTACCGTCGCCACCAGCGTGCCTATCCCTACCAGCAAGCTCCCCCATCAGACAGTTCACGATGCGCAGCCGCGTCGGCCGCTGTAGAACCGTACGCAGACGGTGCGGGAAGAGTGCCGTCGATGCCAGGCCCAACGCGAATATCAGCGCAAAAGTACTGCCCAGCAAAAGGTACTGATGATTGGCCGACCAATGCGCTTCATTCGACGAGGTACTGATGGGACAGAACTGGTGAAGCCGCAAACGTGCCGTATCTCCATTGTCTGAAGCCTCGAAAACGAAGGGTATATCCGCGGCTATGTCGCATTGCTCGATCAGCAAAAACAAGATCGCAGGCATTCGCCATAGCCGCTCGATGTTCGCGCTGCGCTGCATGAAGAGCATTCCGTCAATCGCAATCTGATTGACAAGACTGCGCGCGCTTCAATGCGCGGCCCGCGAGGCGGCGATGATCGCGTCGGCCACGGCCTGCGGCTGGCTCAGCATCGCGACGTGACTGGTGGCGACGCGCGTGATCTTCGCGTCGATGTGTTTCGCCATCTCCAGTTGCAAGGACGGATCGATCATGCGGTCGCGGCCCGACACCACGAAGTACGACGGCTTGCCATGCCACGCGGCGTTCGTCACCTTGTCGTCGATACAGCCAGCGGCCCAAGGCTGCTGGGTCGCCGCGATCAGGCGCTTCTGCGGCAGCGGCAGATCCTGCGCGAAGTCGTCCAGCACCGCCTTGGTCGATAGCGTCAGATAACCCGCCGAGTCCTTGCGCAATTCGCTCGCCCAGACTGGCGCGGGTTGGTCCTTCGTGATGTCGGCAATGGACTGACTGTTGTCCGGCGCAAATGCCGCGACGTACACGAGGCTCTTCACCTTGTCGTCGTTGCCGGCCTCGCTGACCACCACGCCGCCCCATGAATGGCCGACCAGAATCACAGGCCCGTTCTGCTGCGCGATCACGCGCCGGGTTGCCGCCACGTCGTCGGCGAGCGAGCTCAGCGGATTCTGCACGGCCACCACGTGCAGGCCGCGCGCTTCGAGCAATGGGATCACTTTGTCCCAACTGGACCCGTCAGCGAAAGCGCCGTGTACGAGAACGACGTTCTTGCCCTTCAGGTCATCGGACGGCGCCGCCTGCGCGGACTCCGTGGCCTGCAACGCGCACAGTCCGCCCAGCAACAGAACGGAACCCAGAATTTTTTTCAGCAGCGTGGTCATCGTTTTTGTCTCGACAGGTGAGTTAAACCAGGAGTCCGCGCGTCGACGTGAGCCGATGCACGCGGACGGCCTGCTCATTTGCATCGATCACGAATGCGCGTAGATGGAACCGAGGCCGACGATGTGGGAGCCGTCGTACACGCGATCCGCCGCCGCGCGCTTCATCGGCACGTGCGAGCCCGAAGCGGAACTGCCGTTCGCGACGCCACCGTAGGCGGCCGCGTCATGGCCCGCGCTGATGCGCGCCTCGGCCGCTTCGATGTTCTGCGGGTATTGCGTGTTGTCGCTGGCCGGGTTGTAGCCGGCCTTTTCCAACTGGACCAGTTCCGCGCGGACTTCGGCACGTGTGAGTGCCTGTTGCGGCTGCGATTGCGCGAACGAAACGACGGGAACGGCGACGAGTGCGGCGACGATCAGCGATTGAACGAGTTTCATGAGTCTTCTCCGGGTATCGAACCATCAGGGATAAGGATTGAGCGGGACGCGAAGCCATCGACGCAGATACACTGTGACGTCCCGCCTGATTCACACGCAACGTCGTGAATCAACCTTGCGTGAAGACATTAGAACGCTCCAACGTATCTGCAATGTTTTCGTCATCCCCCATTTCTGCAAGCGTGTTTGTCTGCGTATGCCGTTGATACATTGCGATACAAAAACCCACTTCCGAACCTGCCGAGCAGGGCCGGCGTCGCATGCGTCGTGCGGGTTGCAGGTGGGTTGCAAATGGCCCGCTCATGAAAAAACCCCAGCAGCCGTACGTTCGACTGCTGGGGTTCCGTTCAGAAGAAGCCGGCGCGCGCCGGCTCCATCAAAGGCGGGTGACGTCGAGAATCGCATCCGCAAAGGCTTTCGGCGCTTCCTGCGGCAGGTTATGGCCGATGCCGCCGCTGATATTGCGGTGCTGATACTTGCCGGTAAACTTCTTCGCGTATGCTGCGGGCTCGGGATGCGCGGCGCCGTTCGCATCGCCTTCGAGTGTGATGGTCGGCACCGCGATCGTCGGTCCGGAGGCGAGGCGCTTTTCGAGTTCGTCGTATTGCGGCTCGCCCTGCGCGAGTCCCAGACGCCAGCGATAGTTGTGAATCACCACGGCAACATGGTCCGGGTTATTGAACGATTCGGCGGAGCGCTCGAACGTGGCGTCGTCGAAATTCCATTTCGGCGAGGCGGTATGCCAGATCAGCTTGTTGAAGTCATGACGGTTCGCTTCATAGCCCGCGCGGCCGCGCTCCGTGGCGAAATAGAACTGATACCACCACGCCAGCTCGGCCTTCGGCGGCAACGGCGCGCGGTTCGCGTCCTGGCTGCCGATCAGATAGCCGCTCACCGACACCATCGCCTTCACGCGTTGCGGCCACAGCGCGGCGACGATGTTCACCGTGCGCGCGCCCCAGTCGAAGCCGCCGAGCACGGCCTTGTCGATTTTCAGCGCGTCCATCAGGTTGATGATGTCGACCGCGACCACCGCCTGTTGACCGTTGCGCGGCGTATCCGCCGACAGAAAACGCGTGCCGCCGTAGCCGCGCAGGTAAGGCACGATCACGCGATAACCGGCCGCCGTCAGCAACGGCGTCACTTCGGCAAAGCTGTAGATGTCGTAAGGCCAGCCATGCAGCAGAATGACCACCGGTCCGTTCTGCGGCCCCGCTTCCGCGTAGCTGACGTTCAGCGTGCCCGCATTGATCGAGCGAATGTTCTCGAACGACGCCACGCGCGCGCCCGCTTTCGCATTGCCGGCCGCGTCGGCCGAGTGCGCATGCGCGAGCCCGCTCAGTCCCAATTCGAGCAGGCTGATACCGGCAACCGCCGTTCCGAGAAAGCGGCGGCGGCGATTATTGATCTGATCCGACATGGCTGTTCTCCTTCAAGCAAAGGCTTTGATATGGAATTGATCGGGTCCGCTCGCGGGTGATATCGCACAGCCGCATGCGAGCGCCGTGCAGGCAAAGCGGACTTCAATGGCAATCTCAAACGAATCGAACGAGACGGGTAGAGCGAATCTGAAACCGGAGATGCCTTGACGACTGAACCACTGGCTTACCGCGGTCGCGACGCTTGAGATGGATAGTGACAGCGCAAGCCTTCATCAGCAAGAGCAACTAAGTTCACAAATCGTTGCCTTGTGGGCAACACATTAACCGCAATCGACAAATCACATGCGCGAGATCAACCAGCAACGCCTTCGCTACTTCAACGAGGTGCTCACGCACGGCACCATCCGCGGCGCCGCCGAAAGCATCAATACGTCACCCTCCGTGATCACGCGGCAGATCAAGCTGCTCGAGGACGAACTCGGCGCGGTGCTGTTCGAGCGGCAGCCGCGCGGAGTCAGGCCGACCGAAGCGGCCACGCATCTGCTCGAATTCTGGCGCGGCTACCGTTCGCAGCAGGAGAAGCTCGAAGATCAATTGCATGCGTTGAAAGGCCTGCAGCGAGGGCAGATCCGGCTCGCGGTCAGCGAAGGCTTCGTCGATACGCTGGTCGACGATGTGCTCGCGCCATTCTGCGTCCAATATCCAGAACTCGAAATCGGCCTCGATATGCTCGCGGTCGACGCGATCCAGGAAGAAGTCGCCGAAAGTCGTGCGCATATCGGGCTTGCGTACAATCCGCCGCCTCATGCGCGCCTCGAGCATCGCGCGAGTTCGCCGCAGCCCGTCGTATTGTTGCTAAGAAGCGACCATCCGCTCGCGAAGCGCAAGCGACCCGCGACGCTCGACGACCTGCGCGCGTGGCCGCTCGCGTTGATGCCACCGACCTTTGGGATCGGTCATGTCGTCAAGATGACGGAACTCGCCGAAAACGTGTCGATTCCCGCGACGCTGACCACCAACTCACTGAGCGCATTGAAGCGCTTCGTCACGGTCGACAACTTCATGACGCTGATCGGCGAATTCGCTGCCTACCGCGAAATCGCGAGCGGCGAATTGACGACGATACCGATCGCGCATCCGCTGTTTTCCGGCGCGCAGGCGCGTGTGCTCGTCAAGACCGGCCGGCCGCTCGCACCGGGACCTCTCGAATTGCTGCGCTGGATCGAGGAGCGTATGCCGATGTTCTCCACGTCCAGCGCAAATAGCGTCGCAGCCGCGACGGGAACCGCGGTGCGTAAGCGCAGGGCGCGCTGAGCCAGCGTTCGGCTACCGCCGCCCCGCCCCCGCGCGCATCGGTTGCTCAACCGATTTGTGTCGCAATGTATCCGCGCCATACGCAGACACACTACATTGCAAGCGCGCCCGGTCCCCGACATAAACCAGATACGTGCGGGCGTTCCAATACGGCCATCCCAGCCAACGGAACGCCCATCATGCACAGTACTCTCGAAACTCCGCTCGCCCTGCTCGCCGGGCTGCTGACGATCGCCTCTCCCTGCGTGCTGCCGGTGATGCCGATCCTGCTCGGCACTTCCGTCGAACGACCGAGCCGCACGCGGCCACTGTTCATCGTCGCCGGCTTCATTCTGACTTTCGCGTCTTTCGCGCTGCTATTGGGCGCGGTGTCGAGCACCGTGCACGTCGCGCAACAGGTACTGCGCAATACCGGCATCGCGTTGCTCGCACTGTCCGGGCTTCTGCGTATCTGGCCGCGACCTTACGACTGGCTCGTCGCGCAACTGCAAGGGCCGCTCGAGCGCATCGGCGCGGCCATTGCGCCAGCTACGCAACCCGGCAGCGGCAACGCGGGCGGCTTCGTGCTCGGCATGTCGCTCGGCGCGGTATGGACGCCCTGCGCCGGCCCCGTGCTCGCGTCGATTCTGGTGCTCGTCGTGAAGGCTCAGGATCTCGGTTGGTCGGCTCTGCTGCTCACGCTGTATGCGATCGGCGCGGCGATTCCGATGCTCGCGATCATCTACGGCGGCCATTACGTGACGCGTCATGTACGTGTGGTCTCACGTCACGCGGAGCGCCTGCAACAGGTATTCGGCGTACTGGTGATGCTGACCGCCCTCGCCATCTATTTGCAGTACGACGTGCTGCTGTACGCGCGGCTCGCCGGTCTTTTCCCCTCACTCAAAGGACTTTGACATGACTACCCGCTTGAAAACCTTCGCACTGTCCACCGCGTTTGCCGCCTGCGCGTTGATCGCGACGAGTACGGTCGCCATCGCCGCGCCGCCGGAAAGCGGCTCGCCCGCACCCGAGCTCACAGGCATCACGCAATGGCTCAATAGCGAGCCGCTCAAATTGCAGCAATTGCGCGGCAAAGTGGTACTCGTCGACTTCTGGACCTATAGCTGCATCAATTGCGCCAACACGCTGCCTTACGTAAAAAGCTGGAACCAGAAGTACAAGGATCAGGGGCTCACGGTGATCGGCGTGCATACGCCGGAATATCCGTTCGAACGCGACACCGGCAACGTGAAGACCGCGCTGAAACGGCTCGGTATCAGCTATCCGGTTGCGCAGGACAACCAGTACGCCACCTGGAATGCCTATAACAATCAGTACTGGCCCGCGTTCTATCTGATCGACAAGCAAGGTCATATCGTCTACACGCACTTTGGAGAAGGCGCCTATGCGCAGACCGAGGCCAGGATTCAGGCGCTGCTCGCGCAGAAGAATTGACGAAGCGCTTGCTGACTCGTAGAACAGGAAAGCCCGCTGCACCCACGCGATCGGGTGCAGCGGGCCTTCGTTTTTGGCAGACGACTAAAAGAGGTAATTGGCGAAAAGGCCGTACGTAATCTGACTCGTCTTTTCGGTGATGGGGCTGTCGGTCGCGTCGCCGCGCAGCCACGCGAACGACACGCTCGCGCCAACGTTCCAACGCGTTGCGATCCGGTAAACCCCGTTGACTGAGAAGCGCAACTGGTTCAAACCGGAGCTGGCCGAGTAGGTCGGCAATCCCGAGCGCGCGCTCTGCTCGGAATTCACGCCAAAATAGGTTTCGTTGTACTTGTCGCTTCCCCACGTCAGGCCCGGGCCTGCGCTGAGCGTCAGTCGCGCAATGGGTTGATAGCGTCCCAACAGATCGAAAGTCGCGACGGTGCCGCGATCGTTGCCGGCAATATCGGTCAAAACGCTCGCGCGCGCCGTGACGAACTCCCACGTATAAACACCGAACAGCTCCGCATGCGCGGTGCGTTTGACGTCGCCGAGTCCGTGCAGCCGCGAGTCGTCGGACTCGCTGCGCGGTTCGATGAAATCGTAGGTCAACGCCGCGCCGACGCGCCAGTTACTATCACGATACAGATATGCGCCCAGCGATAGCACCGAGCCCGCGTCTGGATTCGCGCCGATAAAGAAGCGGTCGTAATTCACGCTCACCGACGGCACCGCCTCCCATTTCGTGCCACTCGC
This sequence comes from Paraburkholderia sp. HC6.4b, assembly GCF_014200875.1. Lineage (NCBI taxonomy): Bacteria > Pseudomonadati > Pseudomonadota > Betaproteobacteria > Burkholderiales > Burkholderiaceae > Paraburkholderia > Paraburkholderia sp. HC6.4b. The sequence continues at coordinate 141,547 of NZ_JACHDC010000011.1, read as the reverse complement.
GCCCGGAAATTTCGGCATGTTCACGACCCCTGCGCCAACCGCGAAGCGCCACGGGCTCGCACCCGCGCCAGGCGCCTGCGTCACTTCCGGCGCGCCGATGGAGAACAGGCTTTCCGACAAACCGAGCGTATCGTCGGCCATCGCGGTAACGGCAAACAGCGACAAGCCAGCCCCCGCCAGCACCTTGAGCATACGCGGCTTTGACACATCGATCATTTCTGTTTCTCCGTGAAAAAATTAAAAAAGACTGAATGCGACTTTTCCGATCCCGGCATTCATGGAGTGGCGGCGAAATTGTGAAATAGTTGAGTTTCTAATTGCAGCGGCGTTAAAAGAATGACCGATCGCCTCGCTCGATAATCGCGATGATAGAAAATACGTTTGTAATAGCCGATGCATCCGCTTTTTTAGGGCGTTTGTTTGGCACATCCCCCCAAGCAGGGTAGGGAATCGCGCCTTATTTCGGGGGATTCACTTACAGAATACGTGGCGTGAGCATAGCCCGTTCTTTTCGCCCGTCGCAAGCATATTTTTCTAATTACATGCTGCAGCCGCGTAATCGAGTAATAGATGCAATTTCAATGCTTGTATCAAGCGACGCGGAATTTGCCATCCTCGTTCGTAGGCGATAATCTGTGCGGGCTTGACTTTCGCGTCGCCAGGTGTGAAATGTAGTCAGATGGCGGCTTTCGATGCACGGTGATCTACGTTACGGGTGAGCTATGCCTTCAGGAAAGTACATCGGCGATAAAACAGTCAGTTCGTCGTTTTCATGTCTTTGTGACAAGTCTCAAGCGCAGTATGCCAACCGCCGTATCAGTGCCGATCTGTCGCGGCGCGGCTTCGTCACCGGTCTCGCCGCTTCGATGCTGAGCCTGGTTCTGCCCGGTCTTGGCAATGCTCAAACCACCCAACCGCCAGCACCGCCGGACAAGCCGGTGCTGTTCACGAACTTCCGCTTGTTCGACGGCAAATCGTCGACGTTGCGTGACGGCCTCTATATGGTTGTCGAGGGTGACAGCATCAGCCAGTTGGGTCGGGGTCAACCGGCTTCGATCGACGGCAAAACGCTCGTCGATTGCGATGGCAAGGTGATGATGCCCGGCATGATCGACATGCACTGGCACGCTCTGCTCGCGGCAGTGCCGATTCAGGTCATCCTTCAATCCGACATTGCTTTCGTCCATCTTGCGGCAAGCGCTGAAGCCGAACGTACGCTACTGCGCGGCTTCACGACGATACGCGACGCGGGCGGCCCGTCATTCGCGCTGAAGCAGGCAATCGATAGCGGCATGATTTCCGGGCCGCGAATCTATCCGTCCGGCGCGATGATCACGACCACCGGCGGTCACGGCGATTTTCGTGCGCTGAGCGATCTGCCGCGCGCCGGCAACCAGGTCACCCAACTGGAACGGGACGGTGGCTTCGCGATCGCCGACAGCGAAGACGAAGTCCGCTTGCGGGTGCGCGAGCAGTTCATTCAGGGCGCGACGCAGATCAAGCTGGTCGGAGCCGGTGGGGTATCGACGCCGCGCAGCCCGCTCGACATGCTCACGTTTACCGAAAAGCAGTTGCGCGCGGCCGTCGAAACAGCGGCCGACTGGGGCACCTATGTCCTCTCGCATGCGTACACGCCCGAAGCGGTTCAGCGCTCCGTTGCGGCAGGCGTGCAGTGCATCGAGCACGGTCATCTGATGGACGACAGGACTGCGGCGTTGATGGCGAAGAACGGCACGTGGTTGAGCACGCAGCCGTTCGTCAACGAAGACGACGCGGGTCCGCTCGCCCCACCGATCCGCGAAAAATTTCTTCAGGTGATCGCGGGCACGGACAGGGTTTTCAAACTCGCGCGCAAGCATGGCATCAAGGTCGCGTTCGGAACGGACCTGATCTTTTCGCAGGCCGTGGCCGCGCGGCAAGGCACGATGCTCACGCATATGAAGGCGTGGTATGGCGCAGCCGAAGCATTGGGCATCGCAACGGGCACCAATGGCCAGCTACTCGCGCTGTCCGGGCACCGCAATCCGTACCCGCGCAAGCTCGGTGTACTCGAGGAAGGTGCGTACGCCGATCTGCTGCTCGTCGACGGCAATCCGCTCGAGAATCTCGACCTGATCGCGAACCCGGAGCAGAACCTGCGCATCGTGATGAAGGATGGAAAGTTCTACAAGAACACGCTGAAAGCGTAATCGACAATTCAGGCGGGCGCGCAACCTGGCGCGCCCGCATTAACTACACCGTCACACTATTTAGCCGTGCCCCTGCAGACGGATGTCGCGCGACGATGCGCCGACGTACACCGAGCTGCCCGGCACATAGAGCCAACGGTTGCTCGTCGTATCCCACACGCTCTGCATGCGCTGCGTCACGACAACGTGCACACGACGCGATTCGCCCGGGTTCAGACCCACCTTGTCCCAGCCGACGAGACGCCGCGGCGGTTCACCCTGATACGGCACGCCGAGGTACACCTGCGGCACTTCCGCACCGGCGACGCGACCATCGTTACGCACGTTGAACGACACGTCGATCAGGCCGCCCGGCAGATGCTGAACCGACAGACCCGAGTAGGCGAAGTGCGTGTACGACAGGCCATAGCCAAACTCGAACATCGGCGTGATGTTCTGCGAGTCGTACCAGCGATAGCCCATATCGAGCTTCTCGGCGTACACCGGGTTCGCCGCAAACGCGCCATTCGTGCCCCACGTCGGCGTATCCTGGTCGCGCACCGGGAACGTGACGGGCAGCTTGCCGGAAGGATTGACCTTGCCGAACAGCACATTCGCAATCGCATTGCCGCCGCCTTCGCCCGGATACCATGCTTCGATGATCGCCGACACGCTATCCTTCCACGGCATCAGCACCGGGTTGCCGCTTTCGACGACGACGATCGTGTGCGGATTGGCCGCCGCAACCGCTTCGACGAGTGCATCCTGGTTGGTCGGATTCGCGAGGCCCAGGCTCGGCAGATCGCCGATATCCTCACCGGCCGGCTGCGCGACCACGACGATCGCGACGTCGGAGTTGGCCGCCAGCGTGGCCGCCTGGGTGATCTGCTGCTGCGTGTAGGCGGCAAACGGCGACTGCTGATCGCTGTTGCCGGCGAAGGTCACGGTGGCCTGCGGCGCGAGCGCCTTGATCGCCGACACGATCGGCGTATTCAGCTTCAGCCACGGGTTGGTCCACCAGCTGCAGCCCGTCTCCGTGCCGAACGTCAAGCCGCCGCAACCGGCGAACGCGCCCGTCACCGGATCGCGCGTGTTGCCTGAACCGCCGCCCGTCAGCACCGCCGCGTCGGCATGGCCGCCGATCACCGCGATACGCGACAGCGAACCAGCGGCGAGCGGCAACTGATTGCTGGCGTTCTTCAGCAGTACCATCGACTGCTCTTCGACCGACTGCGTGAAGGCTCTCGCGGCCGAGAAGTCGATGGTCGCGCCACCCTTCGGCGGATCGTCCATCACGCCCGTGCGGATCATCACATACAGCTTGCGCTCGACCATGTCGTCGAGGCGCGCGGTCGACACCGAGCCGTTCGCGATCGCCTGTTTGACCAGCGTGGGCGTCAGATAGACGGTCGAACCGACGTCTTCCTCCTCGTCGAGACCCGCATTGATCGCCGGTGCCGTGCTATGCGTCGCGCCCCAGTCCGACTGCACCTGACCTTCGAAGTGCCAGTCGTTCTTCAGCACGTCGTTGAGAATGTGCGGGTTCTCGCAGGCCTGGATGCCGTTGACCTCGTTGTAGCTGCACATCACGCTGCCGGGCTGCGCGCGGCGCGCGGCGATTTCGAACGGCAGCAGATAGAGCTCGCGCATCGTGCGCTCGTCGATCTGGCTATTGCCGCCGCCGCGGTTATGTTCCTGCTCGTTGCCCATGTAGTGCTTGATCGTCGCGATGACCTTCTGGCTTTGCGTGCCGTCGGTGCGCTCGGCGAGCATCTCGCCGGCAAGCACCGGATCTTCGCCGAGATACTCGAAGAGCCGGCCACCGCGTGGCTCACGCGCGAGGTTGGTGCCACCGCCGAGCCCCATGCCGAAGCCCTGCTGACGCAACTGGATCGCGATCTGCTTGCCGAAGTTCCACGACAGCGCGCGGTCCCAGCTCGCCGCTACCGCGAGCGTCGCCGGGAAGGTCGTCGATGGCTGGTTGGTGCTGCCCGAACCCGTGGCCGAGTCGACCATGTTCAGGTCGGGAATGCCGAGACGCGGCACGCCCTGAATGTAGCCCGCGCCGCCGCCCGGCACGGCGGACATCGCGTACTCCGAGTGAATGAACTGCAGCTTTTCGTCGATCGTCATCTGGTTGACGAGCGTTTCCGCGCGCCGATGCGCCGCGGCCGACGCGAACGCGTTCAGCACCGTCGACATGGGCGCGAAGTCGAGACCAGGAGTGGGTATTTCCGCGTGCGCAGCGGCGCTCACGGCCGCCGCTATCGCGACGGCCGGCCATAGTTTCTTCTGCATAGGTGTCTCTCCGAAATTGTGCTTTTCTGGGGCAACGGAGCGCGTCGGGGGTGGGAAGCGGACGCGAAAACAGGCATGCAGCGATGACTGCAAACGTTTGCCTGTGGGAAGAAGAATCGGCGCAACTGGATGGGCTGTAGCGACTCTTCGTGGTGAATAATGTAGGAATGTAGTCTCACTACAGCATCGGTATTTATACCAATACGTGTAATTTTATGCGTAATGGGGCGTAAGGCTTTTCCGACACAGGCTAATTGAAAGTTAGCGAATCAAAACGAATAAAGAGTCGGCAATTTTGTGGGGGTTTTTATTCAAATTGGTGAGTGGGCATTTGCGCATTGACAACAAAAAAGCCGCCGTCTAGTTTACTGGAAACCGCATCCCTTAAACTGGATTACATGGACATCAACGCCCAGATCGCGCGCCGGATCAAAGAACTGCGCGACGCTCAAAATTGGTCGCTCGATGCACTGGCCGAGCGCAGCAAAGTCAGCCGCTCGAATATCTCGCTGATCGAGCGCGCTCAGAGCAGCCCTACCGCGACCGTGCTTGACAAACTCGCGACCGCGTTGAACGTGCCGCTCGCGTCGCTATTCGAGCAGGATGGCGCGCCGGCTGCCGAGCCATCGCCGGTCAGTCGCGCGACCGAGCAGGCGGTGTGGACCGATCCGAGCTCGGGGTATGTGCGACGTCATCTGTCGCCGACCGCGCGCTCGGCGATCCAGTTGGTCGAGGTCAACTTTCCCGCCGGTCAGCGCGTCAGTTACGAAACCGGCGCGCGCGACGCGGACATTCATCAACAGGTGTGGATGCTCGACGGGTCGATGGAAATCACGGTCGGCGACACCAACTGGCGGCTCAAGACCGGTGACTGCCTGGCAATGCGGCTCGACAGCCCGATCGTGTTCCGTAACCCCACCCGCAAACGCGCGCGCTATCTCGTCGCGCTGACCACATCGCCAGTCAACGAACGGAGAAACGGATGAGCGATAACGTGACCATACGGCGCGTCGGCGCGAACGGAGCTTCGGCCTGCGTCGAAGCGCTCGCCGACGTGCTGATCGACTGCGTGGAAGGCGGAGCATCGGTCAGCTTCATGCTGCCGATCTCGCGTAACACGGCGCTCGCGTTCTGGCGCAACGTCGTGGAGAGCGTCGCGCGTGGCGAGCGCGTATTGCTGATCGCCGAAGATCACAGCGGCGATATCGTGGGCACCGTGCAGCTGATTACCGCGCAACCCGAAAATCAGCCACATCGCGCCGACGTCGCGAAGATGCTCGTGCACAGAAAAGCACGCCGGCGCGGCGTCGCGCACGCTCTGATGAGCGAACTCGATCGCATCGCGCGGGAAGAGAAGAAATCGGTTCTCGTGCTCGACACCGTAACCGGCGGCGATGCCGAACGGCTTTATCAGCGCGCCGGATGGCAACGCGTCGGCAGCGTGCCGAATTACGCGCTGATGCCCGACGGCGCGTTGTGCGCCACGACGTTCTATTGCAAACAGCTTTGACCCGCACCAGCGCTCATTCGCTTACTGCGACTGACGCGACCTCGCGTCCCAATCGCTGCACGCGAATCAGCGGCACGAGCGACACGGCGAGGCATGCGAGCACCATTGCCGCGCTCACCGCGAGCAACGCGTGGTCGATGGCCTGCACGAGCGCGACGCGCGCCGCGGCGATCAGCGCGTCGCCGTCGAACCCCGCCGCGCGGGCATCGCGAATGAAGCTCGCGACGTCGCGAGACGTCAGCAGTACTTGCGGGCTGTGCGCGGCGGGCGCAACCCACGGCGCGTCCGTATCGATACCGTGCCCTTGCAAAACATCGGCCACCCGTTGGCGATACAGCACGTGCACGATTGTGCCGACCACGGCCGTTCCAATCATGCCGCCCACCATCCGCGCCGACTGGATCATAGCGGTCGCAATGCCAAGCTGACGCTTGCCCGCCACCTGCTGCGCAAACACGGTCAGATTCGGCATCACGAGACCGATCCCGACGCCGCCCGCAGTCAATGCGGCCATCAACGCATGACCGGTCTCCATGCGTTCGGCCGCGACGCCCCAACACGCCACGCCCAGCAACGCGAAGCCGACGTACAGCAGCACGTTGGGCTTACGCAGACGCGTGACGACGCGCGTATTCGCGATCGTGCCGACGGTGATGCATAGCACGAGCGGCGTCACCATCACGCCGGCGCGATCCGCGTTGAGACCCATGCCGCCTTGCAGCAGCAACGGCACATAGAACAGCAGCGCGAACATCGCCAAGCCCATCAGCATCGACAACGCGAGCAACGCGATGATGGCCCGCTCGCGCAGCAACGCCGGCGGCAGAATCGGATCGGCCGCGCGCAGTTCCTCGCGCACGAGCAGCGCGCCCGCGCTCAATGCCACCACGCCGAACGCGATCGTCGAAACCTTCAGCGTCTGGTGCGCGAGCGATTCGACGAGCAGTTGCAACGCACCGAGTCCGGCTGCGATCAACAATGCGCCGCGCCAGTCCGGGCTCAGCTTGCCGCGCAGTTGATGGCGAATGTTCGGTAGATGTCGGGCAGTCAGATAAAGACTGAGCACGCCGACCGGAAGGTTGACGAGAAACGCGGAGCGCCAGCCGTAGTGCTCGCTCAGAAAGCCGCCCAGCGAAGGCCCTACCGCATTCGCGACGCCGAACGCGCTCGAAAACAGCACCTGCCAGCGCAGACGCACGACGGGATCGGGAAACAGATCGGGAATCGACGCGAAGCAGGTGCCCACCAGCATGCCGCCACCGATCCCTTGCAACGCGCGAAACAGCACCAGCGCCTGCATGCTGTGCGCGGCACCGCACAGCACCGACGCGGCCGTGAACACGACGATCGCGATCACGATCAACGGCTTGCGTCCGAACCAGTCACCGAGCCGCCCGAAGATCGGCACCGTGATGACCGAGGCGAGCAGATACGCAGTCGCGACCCACGCATAGAGATTAAAGCCTTTCAGCTCGGCGACGATGGTAGGCAACGCGGTGCCGACCACGGTCTGATCGATCGCGACCATCATCACGACGCTCGACAAGCCAAGCATCGCAAAGAGCGACTGACGGAACGAGCGGGCCGTGTTGGGCGGCGATGTGCCGTGCGGTATGGCGCCGGGTGGCGTGCCGTTGCTCATCGGCGTTCAGGCGCGCTGTGCGGCCGCTTCGCGAGCGACATGCTTGCGCCACGCGAGCCCGGCGAGCGCAACGTCCTGCAAGCCGATGCCGACCGCCTTGTAGACGACGATGTCCTCGGACCGCACGCGTGCGTTGGCGCGCCCTTCCAGCACGTCGCCGAGTTCGACTACGTTGCGCCAGTCGAACGTGCCGGGCGCGGCCTGCACCAGGTCGCCGGCCTCTTCCCTTGCCTGTTCATGCAGTTCAACCACGATGCGCGACGCGCGCGCGAGCGTCGTGTCGTCGAGCTCGCGCGTGTAGGGCAGGCTCGACCCGATGGCCGCGACCATCGCACCGGGCGCAAGCGTCGCGCCATCGAACAGCGCACCGGTCGCGCGCGTCGCGGTGACGATCACGTCGGCATCACGCACCGCCTCGGCGGCTTCGCCTGCGGTGGCCTTCACGCCGCGCGCACGGTGACGCGCGTTGAGTTCGTCGACGACCTGCTCCACGTTATCGAGGCCGACGATTCTGAACGACTGCAAACCGGTATGCGCGGCGAGCGCCTGCGCATGCGCGCGCCCCTGCACGCCGGTGCCGAAGATCGCGACGGCGCGCGCATCTTCGCGCGCGAGCGCTCGCACCGCGAGCACCGTGGTCGCGGCCGTGCGGATTCGCGTGAGCGCGTTCGCGTCGAGCGTGGCGAGCGGGCGGCCGTCGTCGGTTGAAAACAGCACGATCGAGAACAAGAAGCGGCCGTTGATCGTCGTGTACACCTTCGCGCCGGTCACGCCAGCTTCGGGCAACACGGCGCCGAGCGTCGATAGCTTCACGCCGCCCGCTTCGGTGCGCACGCGCCGCTGCACCGCCGCGCGTCCCCGCGACAGTGCGCGAAACGCCTGCTCGAGCGTCGGGATCGCTTCGTCGAAACCCACGAGCGCATCGATCTGCGCGTCGTTCAGATGAATCATGGAGAATGCTTCCTTGTGCGAATCTGATGACTGGATGGCGCGCGTGCCGCGCGCTACACGAGCGCCGCTGCGGCGTGCTGGAACGTAAAGCTGTCCGAGTACAGATGATCCACGCTCGCGCCCTTCGCGATGAAAGCGGCCTTCGCCTCGGCGATCATCGCGGGCGAGCCGCACAGATAGACCGCGTGCTCCGACAGGTCCGCATGGTCCTCGCACACCGCATGCTGCACATAGCCGCGCCGCCCGCTCCATGCTGTGTCCGCGCGCGACAACACCGGCACATAGCGGAACTCGTAGAGACGCTCCGCCCAGCGGCCGATTTCGTCATGCAGATACAGGCCGTCGGCCGTTCTCGCGCCCCAGTACAGCGCGACGGGCGGGCAATCGGGATCGTCCATCAGCGATTCGAGCATCGCTTTCACCGGCGCCAGGCCGGTGCCGGTCGCGACCATCAGCAACGGACGATAGTCCTCTTCGTGCAGTCGGAATCCGCCGAGCGGCAGTTCCACGTCGAGGCGGTCGCCCGGTTTGAGCTGCGCCACCACACGATCGGTGAACCGGCCGCCCGCGATCTTCCGCACATGAAAGTCGACGAGGCCGCCCGCGCGCGCGGCGGATGCCATCGAGAAGCTGCGATGACTACCGTTTTCGAGCATCACGTTCATGTACTGACCGGGCCGGTAAATCATTTCGGCATCCTCTGGAAGCGCGAGCGTGAGGTGCGTGACGTCGTGCGCCAGCAAGCGTACCGCCTCGACGCGCACCGTATGACGCGCCGGCTCCGATGTCGGCGCACCGGTGTGGCCCGCGCCGATCACAATGTCGCTGCGCGGCCGCGCCTGACACGCGAGCGCAAATCCCGCCTGCGCCTCCTCCTCGGTGAGTCCGAGCGGAAACTCCTCGTAGTCGAGCGTGCCCTCGTGCACTTTCACGCGGCACGTGCCGCAACCGCCGAACTGACAATCGTGCGCAAGCGGCACGTCCGCGCGTAGCGCGGCGGCGAGCAGCGATTCGTCGCGCTCAGCGCTGAAGCACGCTCCTGTTTCGAGCACCTGAATCCGGTATGACATGACGCCACCTCATGACGATGCGATGCGAACGACAGGACCGCCGGCATGCACAGGCGGCCCGTGGCGTCATTTCTTGATGTCGGCTTCCACGAGCACGCTATGCCCCTGCGCCGCGAGCAGATCGTGCAGCCCCTGCAAAGCGGCGAGGCCGCACTGCGTGTCCTGCTCGCCGTTGCCGCCGCTCAGGCCCACACCACCCACCACCTGGCCATCGACGACAACAGGAAAGCCGCCGACGAATGCCGCAAACTTACCCTCGAAGCTCCATTGAATGCCGAACGCTTCGTTGCCCGGCAACGCGGGACCGTTGGGCCGCTGGGTGAACAGATGCGTCGAGCGCTTGTGGCCGGCTGCCGTGAACGCCTTGTTCCACGCAATCTGCGGCCCAGTGATGCGCGCGCCGTCCATCCGTTCGAGCGCGAGCGGATAGCCGCCCTCGTCGACGATGCAGACCGATTCGAGCACGTCGATCTGCTGCGCCCGGCCGATGGCCGCGCGGATCATTTCGCGCGCTTCGGCCAGTTCCAGGCGAAATATCTGTTTCATTGCAACCCCCTCATTGCTGATTGATTCATTGATTCGGAAAGCTGATCTCGCCGCTCTCAGATGCCGCGATAGACCGTCTTGATCTGCGTATAGAACTCGAGACCGCCACGCCCCGATTCGCGAAACGTCGACGTGCTCGAACGCTTGAGCCCCCCGAACGGCGCGTTGATCGCGTTGCCCGTCGTCGTTCGGTTGATCTTCACGGTGCCCGCCTCGATGTCGTCCGCGAAGCGATGCATGTGGCGTGGATTCGACGTGACGATCGCGGCGCAGAGCCCATACTCGGTGTCGTTCGCCTTCGCGATCGCGTCCTCGTAGCTGGTCACGGTGACGATCGCGATCACCGGCCCAAAGATTTCTTCGCGGCAGATACGCATGTCCTGCGTCACGTCGGTGAAGATCGCCGGCGTGACGTAATAGCCGTGCTCGTAATCGGGACCGCTCAGGCGCTCGCCGCCGTACAGATGCGTGGCCTGTGCCTTGCCGGAGGCCACGTAGTCGAGCACGGTGTCGAGTTGCGTCCGGGTCGCGAGCGGGCCGATGTCCATGCCGGGCGTGAGGCCGCTGCCGATCTTGAGCGTCTTCACTTTAGCGAGCAGTTTCTCGCTGAACGCATCGCGCACGCTCTGCATGACCAGCACGCGGCTCGTGCCGGTGCAGGCCTGGCCCGTCAGCGAGAAGCCACCCTTGATCGTCAGGTCGACGGCGCGGTCGAGATCCGCGTCGTCCATCACGATCAGCGGGTTCTTGCCGCCGAGTTCCATCTGCGTGCGCGTGGTCAGCGGTAGGGAGCGATGAATCTGTTCGCCAGCGGCGGTCGAACCGGTGAACGACACGGCCCTGACGACCGGCGACGCGGTAATGACGGAGCCGATTTCCGACGCGCGTCCCGTGATGAAATTCAGTACACCCGATGGAATGCCCGCCTGCGCGAATGCTTCGGCGAGCCGGTAGCCGATCAGCGGCGCATCCGACGACGGTTTGAAGATCACCGTATTACCGGCGATCAGCGCCGGCGCGATCTTGCGCGCCGGGATCGAGATCGGAAAATTCCACGGTGTAATCACGGCGACGACGCCGAGGGGTTCGCGCTGCGTGTGGACGGTCATGTCGGGATCGTCGCTCGGGAACGTCTCGCCGGCATACGACTGACCTTCCACCGCATAGAAACGCAGCACCTGCGCCGAGCGCAGAATTTCGTCCCTGCTCTGCGCGAGCGGCTTGCCTTCTTCGCGCGTGAGTTCGTTCGCGAATCCGTCCGCATGCTGTTCGAGCCACGCCGCCGCGCGATTGAGAACGGCCGCGCGCTGCGCGACCGGCGTGCGCCGCCACGCGGCGAACGCGCCAGCCGCCGCGGCCAGCGCGGCGCGCGCGTCCTCGGCCGAAGACGCCTGGAAGCGGCCGACGATGTCGCGCGTATCGGCGGGATTCACGTTGTCGAACGTGCCGCCGCTCACGCTGGCGGTCCACTCGCCCGCGATGAGATTCTTGAACTCTGGTGTTGCCGGATTGCTCATGACGGATACCTGTGCTGTTGCCGCAATGGCCGGCGCCATGCCGGCCGGCTGGCTCGCGGCGATGCCAACGGAAGACGGCGCCGCGTTGCGCGCGCCGCCGCGGGTTCAACTCGCGAGTTCGAGTTCGGGCAGCGCCAGGTCCTGCTCGACGTAGTCGTAATAGAGCGCGGTCGTATAAAGCAGACGCATCTGCGCGCCGATCTCGCAGATCTTCAGGCAGCGTTGCTGCAACTCGGGCGTGTCGGCATGTTCGAGCACGATCTGATAGCCGCGCTCGCCATGAATCTCGTCCGACACGATGTGCAGATCGAAGAACTCCACTTCCTCGTCGGTGAACTGGTATTTGTCGCGCAGCGTCGGCGTCTGCTTGCGATAGATCGACGGCACCTGCGATTCCAGACCCACGACGAGCGCCGCGACCGCGACGATCGGGTCCTCGCGCATCGCCACCGAATAACACCATGCCTGCAGGCCTCGCGTGGTCGGCGACATGTTGTCGGGATCTATCACGCGCTCGCGCGTCGTGCCGCACGCTTCGGCGAAACGGATCAGCAGATCGGTATGACGGTCACCGCCGATTTCCTCTTCGTACATGTTGGCGAGCAGAAAGTCCTTAGCCTCGGTGAAGCGGTCCGGCGTGCGCGCATAGATGTAGGCCAGATAGTCGGCGAACGGGCCCACGTAGTGATAGTGGTTCTCGGCCCAGCGCGCGAGATGCGCGCGGCTCAGCTTGCCGCTCGCCCACGCGATGCTGAACGGCGCCTTGTTCGCACTCTTGCCTTTGATGGCGTCCTCGAGCGCGGCGCGGAAGTCATCACGGTTCATCAATTCAGTCATTTCAAGCTCCTGACAGGTAGGGAAAAGGTTGGCGTTGTCGAAAGCCCGAATGCCGTCGGGCACGGAAGAAACAGTTGAGCTAGTGTAGCCTCCGTAATGCATACTGTATACCGCAATGTCTGAAATGCGCGAGCCGTTCTTGGGAAGAGCGCTCCGTCTACGCGCCGCTTCATTGCGGCCTCACCGCGGAAAGCCTAAGAAAACTGGAACTAATGCGCGCCAGCCGGCGCTGTCTTCGGCCCTCGCCGGAATCCGTCCGGCAGTAGACGGTATACTATATCCTTTTTTTCAACTAGACTAGATCCGAGCGAATCACGGAGAGCGTTATGCCAACAGTGGTATTTCACAAAAATGGCGCGACCCATCAGGGCGAGGTCAAGGAGAACACCAACCTCGTCGTGCGCGCCGGCATCAGGCAATTCCCGTTTCCGCATCTGCGCTACGAATGCGGCATGGGCAAGTGCTCGAAGTGCGCGTGTCGCGTGATGTCCGGCGCGCAGTATCTGCCCGAGCCCAACTGGAAGGAAAAAAAACAGCTCGGCGAGCGGCTTGCGCAGGGCTATCGCCTCGCGTGCCAACTATGGATCGAGCACGACATCGAACTCGCGCAGGACGATCTGGAGCAGGCAGCATGAATACGCGCTCCGTCGCGGCCGGCACGCACGTGATTCTGACGAGCAAGCCCGGCCAGTACCGCACCGAGGCGACCGAAGGCATCGTGCCGCTCGCCACCTTCGACTACCTCTACGGCGGTCGGCATATCGCCACGTTCGTCATCGCCGCGCTCATGAAAGAAACGAAGATCAGGGTGATCGACGAAGCCACACCGTCGGCGGTCAATCTCGTTCCCACCAGGTTCCTCGAAAAATTCGCGACGCCTGAAGCCGCGCTCGAGTCGCTGCGGCAGCTCGCGGGCCACGGCAACGGCGCCGCGCGACTGACCCCGCGCTAGTTGCCGCGCCGTTTCATCCCCTCCTCTCCGAATCCAATACGTAAGCCTCCGAATGATCCAGATTACTTTCCTCAGCAACGACAACAAGTCGGTCAGCGCGCCGCCCAACAGCAATCTGCTGCGCGTCTCGCTGCGCGAAAAAGGCGGCATTCCGTTCAAATGCGGCGGCGGCTTGTGCGGCACCTGCAAATGCAAGGTCGAACACGGCATCGAACATACCGATAGCGTGAAGGACAAGGAAAAACGCCATCTGAGCGAAGACGAAATCAAAGCTGGCTATCGGATGGCCTGTCAGACTTTCGTCAATGGCAATGTCAGCGTGTCATGGTGAGTTAGCAACACAACGTAGTGAGTCAAACTGGGACGCCGGCTTCGATGCACTGAAGCCGGCGTTTTTGCTTGTCGTTGCGAGGCGTAAGACGTAGGCCGCAACTCGCGGGCAAAGCGCGCCGACGATCAAACCGCCAAGGCCTTGCGCATCGGCAAACCAACGCGCAAGGCCCGGCAAAAACCGCGCGGACGACACGCGCGTCCCGCCCCCCATCACCAGATCAGAATCGCCACCAACGTCGACACCACCAGGCCGCACACCACCGGCAGCAACAGATTGCGCACCGCCTGCAACACCGGCACACGCGCGAAGCTCGCCACCGCCGCGAGCGCCGACCATGCGGTCAGCGTCTTGCCGGTCCACACCGAACCCATCTGGCCGATCGCCGCGAGGGTCGACACGTCGAAGCCCACCGTGCGGCCGAGCGCGCCCGCCAGCGCGCCGGTCAACGGCAAACCGGCGAAGCCCGAGCCGTCGATGCCCGTCACCATGCCGGCCAGCAGAATGCCGTACGAGACGAAGAACGCGTTGTGCGGAATGTAGACCTCGCCCGCTTTCACGAGATCGGCAAGCAGGCCGGGGGCATGGGTACCGGCGGGCAAGCCGAGGATCGGCGCCGCAGTGCCGGCCACGCCGATGAAGAAGAAGCCCGCAATCGGCAGCACCGAGCTCATCGCGCGAAACGAAAACACGAAGCCCTCGGTGACGTGCTCGGCCGTGCTGCGGCAGATCGCGCGATAGTCGCGCGCAGCGGCTACCGCCACCATCAGCAACGCGGAGACGCCGCCGACGAGCGCCGCGGCCGCTGCACCGCTCGCGCCCTTGAAGCCGGGGATCAGATGCGGCAACACCATGTAAGCGACGATCGCGAGAAAGGCGACGGGGATCACGATCGCGAAGCAGCGGGACCAGCGCTCCTGCCACGGCGTCAACAGGTCGCGCGACGACAACAACGCCCGCGAGCCGCTCGCGCCGCTGACCTGGCCGCCGTCGCCGACCGAAGCATGCTGCGGTTTGCCGCGCCGGATGCGCGCGCGACTCGTGCCGGCCGCGGGCGTGACAACGGCATTCGCCGTGACCTGGGTCGCTTCCCAGCGTTCGAGATGGCGCGCATCGGGCGCCTGGATCTGCTTGCGGATACGCAGATAGGCGATCAGGAACGCGATGCCGCCCGTGATCAGCGACAGCAGCAGCGCCTTGTCGGCAACGTCCGGCATCGCGACCGCGGCCGCTTTCGCGCTGATGCCCGGCGCGACCTTGATCACGTAATCCGACGACAAGGCCGTGCCGAGTCCCGCGATGCCGATGCACAACGCCGCGCCCAGCGGCGGCACGCCCGCGTAAATCGCGGCCGGCAGCAGAATGCCGGCGATCAACGGCACGGCCGGCGTCGGCCAGAAGAACAGCGACAACACGTAGCTCACGAAGCCGAGCACGAAGAAGCCGACGTGCCCGTTGACCATGACCGCGCGAAACGGCTGGACCATGCGCACATCCGCGTTGATCCGTTTCAGCGCGTTGAGCAACGCGGTCATCAGCGAAATCACGAGGAAGATATTGAACAGCTCGCGCGCCGCCGTAAGCGGCGCGAAGAACACCGCTTCGATCGCGGTCGACACCTGGCCGGAAAACGCGTAGACGGTGGCGAAGGTCGCGAGAATCGCGGGCGCGACGACGTTGGCGCGAAACACCAGCGTCGCGATGATAGAGACGACACCACACAGATAAACCCAGTGCGCCGACGTTAGAACGACGTGAGATTCCATTGCTTCTCCTGACTGCGCGGACCTGCGAGCGCGGGTGGATGCGGCGGGTTTGAGATAATCACACGGTATACTATGTACCAACTAAAACCGGATCAACGGCTGTTTGCTTGGCGTTTACCCGCATTCGCCGGAAATCCCGCCTTTCCCGGTAGCCACGAGGAAGCGGGGCGCGTGCTTCAATGCCCCGCCAGACAAGGCCGAGCCGGATATTTCCGTATAAGGTCTACAGTATTCGTGACGTGCACTGAGGTAAAATCGCCTGCATCACACGCCATCAGCAACACAGGTTGGAGATCCTTATGAACACTGAAGCGGACACGACCGCGGCAAGCGGCGCACAGGGGCAATCGAGCGCGCCGATCATGCATCAGCAGCTGTCGCATCTCGTCACCGCGCGGCTGCGCGAAGCAATCGTCTCGGGCACGTACGCGCCCGGCGAGCGGCTGGTCGAAGGACGCATCGCCCAGGAGCTCGACGTCTCGCGCGTGCCGGTACGCGAAGCGCTGCGCGCGCTCGCCTCGGAAGGCCTCGTCGAAGTGCGGCCGCGGCACGGCGCGGTGGTCGCGTCGCTGCAGCCGTCGGCGGCACGCGAAATGATCCAGATCCGCGCGACGCTCGAGGGACTCAACGCCCGGCTCGCCGCCGAACATCGAACGCCCGAACTGGTCGGCCAGATCGAACAGGTGCTCGCTGAAGGCAAGGCAAAAGTCGACGCCGGCGAGACGGCCGGCCTGCTCGAACTCAACGCGCGTTTTCACGACCTGCTCTACGCGGCCGGGGCCAATACGATTCTGAGCGACCTGATGCGCTCGTTGCGCGACCGCACGCGCATGCTGTTCACGAACGCGAGCGATGCGGAAGTCCGCCAGACCTGGGACGAACACGCCGCGATCCTGCGCGCGGTGCAGTCGGGCGATGCGACGCTGTCGGCGCTGCTCGCCGAGCGGCATGTGATGCGCGCCGCCCAGCACTATCTGGCGAACAATGCGCGTTGAAACGGCCTTTGAAACGCGCGGCATAGGAAGCGAGGCGCGGCACACGCCACCGCGCTCGCTTTACGCCACCCGATAATTTCGTCGACTACGCTGCAAGCCACTTGACAGGCTGAATTTGGCGATAGACGGTATACAACATACCGCCCATCAATCGCCCTCTCAGGCCTTTCATGACACCAAGCTCCTCCCCACCCGCCGCCAGTCAGGCGGCGCGCTACCGTTACGCCACTGTCCAGCAGGCCGCGCACGACATGCGCGCCGGCGAGATCGACGCCGTCTCGCTCGTCGCCGCGTGCGAAGCCGCATTCGAGGCCGACAACGGCCTGCTGAACGCGGTCGTCGTATCCGATTTCGACGCCGCCTACGCCACCGCCGAAGCACGCGACGAGGAACGGCGCGGGGGGCGGCTGCGCGGCCCCTTGCACGGCATTCCGTTTACGATCAAGGAATCTTTCGACGTCCGCGGCTGGCCGACGACCCTTGGCGACCCCGCGCATCGCGAGAACATCGCGAGCGCCCATGCGGACGTCGTGCAACGCCTGCTCGACGCGGGCGCGGTGCTGCTCGGCAAGACCAACGTGCCGATCTATCTGCGCGACTGGCAAAGCTATAACGACCTCTACGGCACGACCCGCAATCCGCGCGATCCGTCCCGCACGCCGGGCGGTTCGTCGGGTGGCAGCGCGGCGGCCGTCTGCGCGGGCATGTCATTCTTCGACGTCGGCTCGGATGTCGGCTCGTCGATCCGCAACCCCGCGCATTTCTGCGGCGTCTTCTCGCACAAGACCACGCATGGCATCGTGTCGCTGAAAGGCCATGGCATCGGCGGCGGCATGGCGCAGCCCGACATCAACGTCGCGGGTCCGCTCGCGCGCTCGGCGCGCGACCTCGAACTCGTGCTCGGCGCGATCGCCGGTCCGGCCGGCGAAGCCGCGAGCGCGCTGCGGCTCGCACTGCCACCCTGCGAGCGCACGGACCTGCGTGAATTCCGCTTTGGCGTACTGACCAATCATCCGCTCGCCGACGTCGACGGCCCGGTAGAGGCGTGCCTCACGCGTCTTGGCCGGCAGCTCGAAGACGCCGGTGCGACGGTGGTCTGGGACGCGCGCCCCGCGCTCGACGCCGCGCAACTGATGCGCGCCTACGTGCTGCTGCTGCGCGCGTCGACCTCGCACTATCTCGACGACGACGCCTTCGCCGCCGCGCTCACAGCAAGCGCCGCCGTGCCCGCCGACGCGTCGTCGTACGCCGCCTTGCAATACGCGGGCACCGCGTTGCGTCACCGCGACTGGCTGCTGCTGCAAAAGCAGCGCGACGCGTTTTGCGAAGCATGGCGCGAGCTGTTCGGCACGATCGACGTGCTGCTGTGCCCCGCCGCCGCGACCGCCGCCTTCACGCTCGACGAAACCGGGGCGCCGTGGCAGCGCACGCTCGACGTCAACGGCCGCCCGCAGCCGATGACGACCCAGCTGTTCTGGGCCGGCCACTCGGGTCTGTGCGGCCTGCCATCGACCGTGGCCCGCGCCGGCACGACCGCGGACGGCCTGCCGATCGGCGTGCAGATCGTCGCGCCGCTCTATCACGACCTGCGTTCGCTGCGGGTGGCCGCGCTGCTCGAGCAGGCGGGACTGTCGTTCGTCGCGCCACCGCTATAACACCCACTCGCATTCTCGAGGCGCCAGCCGCCACCTCATCCTCGCCCGGAGTCCTCCATCATGGTCTGGTTCGAATCGCTGTCGAAGAACGAGAAGAAAGCCTTTGCGGGCGCGTTCATGGGTCATGCCGTCGATGTGTACGACTTCATGATCTACTCGTTCCTGATTCCCGTGCTCGCCGCGACCTGGCACATGAACAAGGCCATCGCGGGCAGCATCGTCACCTACACGCTGATCGCGTCGCTCGTCGGTGCGATCGGCGCGGGCCTGCTCGCCGACCGCTTCGGGCGCGTGCGCATTCTGCGCTGGACCATCGTGCTATTCGCGCTCGCGTGCTTCGCGTGCGGCTTCGCCAACTCGCCACTACAGCTCGCGCTGTTTCGCATGCTGCAGGGGCTCGGCTTCGGTGGCGAATCGTCGCTATGCATGGTGCTCGTGACCGAGATCATCAGGAATCCCGCGCATCGCGGCAAATTCTCCGGCTTCGCGGCGAGCAGTTATTCGTTTGGCTGGGCCGCCGCGGCGATCGTCTATAGCGTGCTGTTTTCGTGGCTGCCGGCGGAGTGGGCGTGGCGCGGCTGCTTTTTTATCGGCATCGTGCCGGCGCTGCTGGTTGTGTATCTTCGGCGCGATCTGAAGGAGCCCGAAGCGTTCTCGCACGCGCTCGGAAAACAGCACTCGCCCGCCGCCTTGGAAGGACTACGCCGTGTCTGCGCGCGGCCGCTCGCCGGCAAGACGATCCTGTGCAGTCTGCTGTCGGGCGGCATGCTCGGCAGCTACTATGCGATCGCGACGTGGATGCCGACCTATCTGAAGCTCGAACGCGGCCTGTCGATCTTCGGCACGAGCGCCTATCTCGCGATCATGATCCTCGGCTCGTTCGTGGGCTACGTGCTCGGTGCGTATTCGTCGGACCGCATCGGCCGACGCCTCACGTATATCGTGTTCGCGGCGGGCGCGTTTTCCATGGCGCTCGCCTATATGGCGATTCCCGCGTCGAACGGCGCGATGCTCGTGCTCGGCTTTCTGCTCGGCGTGCTGATGCAGGGAACGTTCTCGGGCATCGCCGCGACGATCTCGGAGAGCTACCCGAACGAAATTCGCGCGACCGGCTACGGCGTGGCCTACAACATGGGGCGCGTCATCGGCTCGCTGTTCCCGCTTGGCGTGGGCTGGCTCAGCACCGGTCATATGGCGCTCGACTCCGCGATTCCGCTGGTCGCGGGCGTCGGTTATCTGTGCGTGATCGTCACCGCGTGGATTCTGCCCGAGACCAACGGCATCAGCCTCGATTCGCTCAGCGGCGAGCAGACCGATTCAAGTGCTTCGATCGAACCGATGGGTGTCGCCGCCCGCGTGGCCCAATCCGGCTCCGGGCGCGACGCTCGCTAACACTTCACCTGTCTCGCACCAGGGCGGCGTCCACGCAAGTATTTGAAAATTTCAACTACTTGCCTATAATGCCTGCACTGCGTATGACGCGGACAGCGGAGCAAATTCTTGTATTCGGACTTCCTGACTTTCAGGCTCGATCTGACCAGCGCGTTGCTGATCAACCGCGCGAACCTGGTCTACCGCGAGCGCTGGGATCTCGACGTGCGTGCGCTGCGCGTGCTGCGCCTCGTCTGCGCGGAGCCCGACATCACGCCCAAATCCGTTTCACAGCGCGCGCTGATCGAAAAAACGCTGCTTTCCAAAGTCCTCGCCGAGCTTGAAACGCGCGGCCTGATCACGCGCAACATGCATGCGTCGGACCGCCGCAGTATCGCGTTGCGTGCCACGGCGCACGGCCTCGAAGTCGCGCAGGCGTCCGAAGCGGTGGGCACCGAACTCGAGGTCGAGCTGGCGAAGGCGCTCAGCGCGAACGAACGCAAAACGCTCGAACGTCTGCTTGGCAAGCTTTCGCACAGCCTGCTCGAAAGCGAGTCCGCAAGCACGCCGCCTGCGCGATCCTGACGGACGGTCCGCATTCCGCCGCCTTCCTTCCCTGGCGTTCATGGCAACAAGGAGCCCTCCATGTCGAAGCTGATCGAAACGATGTCGAGCGCGATCGACGCGCTGCTGCCTGAACTCGAAGCGATCTACAAAGACCTGCACGCGCACCCCGAACTGTCGATGCAGGAGGTGCGCACCGCGGGCATCGTCGCGGACTACGTGGAAAAGCTCGGTTACGAGGTGACGCGCAACGTCGGCGTGACGGGCGTCGTTGCGTTGCTGCGCAACGGCGACGGTCCCACCGTGATGCTGCGCGCCGACATGGACGCGCTGCCGATGGCCGAAGCGACCGGCCTGCCCTATGCGAGCACGGTGAGGGCGAAAGACGAAGACGGGCTCGAAGTCGGCGTCGCGCATTCGTGCGGCCACGACATGCACGTCACATGGCTGCTCGGCGTCGCGCGTCTGATGGCAGGGCATCGCGACGCATGGCGCGGCACGCTGATGGCCGTGTTCCAGCCCGGTGAGGAAGTCGGCCGCGGCGCGCGCAGCATGCTCGACGACGGCATGACCACGCGCTTTCCGAAGCCCGACGTGATTCTCGGCCAGCACGTGATGGTCGGCGCGGCGGGCTCGGTCGGCTATCGCAGCGGCACGATCCTGTCGGCCGGCGACAGCATCAAGATCAAGCTGTTCGGGCGCGGCGCGCACGGCTCGCAGCCGCAGACGTCGATCGATCCCGTGATCATGGCAGCGTCGACGACCTTGCGTCTGCAAACCATCGTGTCGCGCGAAATCGCGCCGAGCGACAGCGCCGTGCTGACCATCGGTTCGCTGCAAGCCGGCACGAAAGAGAACATCATCCCCGACGACGCGACGCTGAAGCTCAACATGCGCACTTACGACGATGACGTGCGCGAGTACATGCTCGGCGCGATCCGCCGCATCTGCTGCGCCGAATGCGTGGCGTCGAACGCGCCGCGCGAGCCAGAATTCACGACACTATCGAGCTACCCGCTGACGATCAACGACGCGGTCACGACCGAGCGTGTGCGCAACGCGTTCGAGGCGCAGTTCGGCGAGCGCGCGTACGAATCGCCGCCGGCCGCCGCAAGCGAAGACTTCAGCGTGTTCGGCCGCGAATGGAACGTGCCGTACTCGTTCTGGTTCGTCGGCGGCACCGAGCCCGAAGTGTTCCGCCAGGCGCTCGCCGCGAAAAAACTCAACGAAATTCCGAGCAATCACTCGCCGAAATTCGCACCTGTGCTCGACCCGACCCTGCGCACGGGCCTCGAAGCCATGCTGTGCGCGGCCGGTGCCTGGCTCGATCAACACGAAACCACTCAGTGAATTCACACGCCGTCTACACCATTCTCGACCTGATCGGCACCTTCGTGTTCGCGATCAGCGGCGCGGTGGCCGCGCGTCAACGACGGCTCGACCTGCTCGGCATCGTCGTGATCGCCTTCATGGTCGCATGCGGCGGCGGCATCGTGCGCGACCTGTGCATCGGCGCGATCCCGCCTGCGGGGCTGTCGAACTGGCGCTATCTGGCGACCGCGCTCGCCGCGTCGGCCGTGACGATTCTCGCGTATCCGCAGGTGCGCCGGCTGCGTCAGCCGGTGCTGTTCTTCGATGCGATCGGGCTCGGTCTGTTCGCGGTGTCGGGCGCGCAGAAAGCGCTCACGTATGGCCACAATGCCGAACTCGCGATTCTGCTCGGCATCGTCAGCGCGGTCGGTGGCGGCGTGATGCGCGACGTCGTGCTCTCGCGCGTACCCGCGATTCTCGAACGCGAGATCTATGCGTCGGCCGCGCTGTTAGGCGCGGCGGTGCAAGTCGGTTTTTCGTACGCGGGCTGGACGGACTGGTGGACGCCGTGGTTCGCGACATCGGCTTGCGTGTTGGCGCGGCTCGCGTCGCTGCGCTATGGCTGGCGGCTGCCGATCTTCCAAGGCAGACGCACGGCCGGGACACGCGACAACTCATAACGAGCCCTTCGCGCTTCAGCTCGCGGTTTGCGGAATCAGCCGCGGCTTGGTCAGGCTGTACGCGATCTGGCTGAACAACGTATTGAGGCTATTGGTGCCGCCTGCCGCATTCGAGCAGGTGTCCGAGTAGAAATACGACGGACCGGACGCGATCGACTGCATCGTATTGCACGCGGTGAGCTTGTCGTTACCGTCGCCGCAGCTCGGCGCCGACGCGGCCTCCCCGCCCAGATACGCGACGGTATAGATCAACGTGCCGGTGCTGGCTTTGATCGTCGACGCCGCATTGATGGCGGCCTGGCACTCGCTTCCATAAGTGCTGCCGTACGTGTTGCCGAGTTGACTCGTCGACGACGACGCAACACCGTCGCTCAACAGAATGATCACGTTCTGTCCAGCCGGACTCTGCGTCGACGACTTCGCGACGAGCGCCGATTGCGCAGCCGTAAGCGCCTGCGCGTAGAACGTGCCGAGACCGCCCGGCGCCGACATGCCGCCGCAACTGCCGCCGCCCAGCGCCTGCACGATACCCGAGCTCGTGCTGACCGAACCGTTGCTGCCGAGATAGCCGGTGTTCAGCGACGAAACCTGGTAAGTCGCGCCCGACGCCGAATAGCTGCCCGCGATGGTCGGCGCCTTGCCGGAGCACGTGAAGTTATAGGTGGACGACGTTTGCGGCGGAAACGCCATCAAGCCGACGTTGTCTCCCGCATTGGTCAAGCCTGTCAGCAGCGTCAACGCGCCCGCCTGAGCGCACGCCAGCCGCGTCTGCGCGACGCCCTTCGAGTTCTTGCAGTTGCTGTCCGTCGTCGTGGCCATCGATTTCGTGGCGTCGAGCACGATCATCACGTTGTAGAGCGCGGGCTCCGCGCCGCCGCCCGCCCCGGCTCGCGAGGTCGCGGAAATGGTCTGCGAACTCTTGCCGAACACGCGCGCGAAATAGAGCGGCACGGTCGCCGTTTGCGTGACCTGGATGCCGTTATAGCCCGAGGTCGCCTGCTTATATGGCAATGTGACGCTCGACAACGTGAGACCGGTGATCGTCGCGCTGGCGGGCACGACGGCGGCAGGCAGCCTGTTGTTGTACCCCGCCGTGAACGCCTGCGCGTCGCTTGCCGCGGTGGTCCACGATTGCGTCCAAAGGTCGACCGCGCCCGACAGCGCCGCGGCATCGGTTGCGCTTTGCAGGCGCCGCTGGCTATACGCCAGGTAGCCGAAGTCGACGCTGATTGCGACAAAGCCCAATAGCGCGACCATCGATACCGCCACGAGAACGGAAACGGCGCCGCGCTGACGCCGACGCGAGCCACCCGAACTACGGTATGTCGTTTTCATGATTTCACGCCCCTCCCAAACGGTCGCACCGCTTTTGTTATTCATGCGTCGTCATTGCACCCGCTCCACCGCGCTCGCATTGAGCGCGGTCGGCATCATCGCGTACAGACCCGACAGGCTGCCCTTGAACAGCGGCGCGAACGTGTAGGTGACGGTCACGGTCGCCGTGCCGACCGCGCTCGTGCCGCCGGCGCTGCTCAGATCGGCGGCGCAGCTCGAATCGCTGCTGCACGCGACGCCGTTCACCGACGTCGCGATCGACAGATTCGACGTATTCAGAAGCGCCGCCGAGGTGCTTACCTGACCTTGCGTCGCCGAGTACGGTGTGCTGGTGCCGCGTTGCGACGCGAAATAGCGCGCGCCCGACGAGGCCGCATTGACGACCATCACGTAGTTGCCGAGCAGCCAGCCGAACTGCGCGATGCCGAGCAGCACCAGCAGCAGCAGCGGCGCGACCAGCGCAAACTCGACCGCGGCGACGCCCTTCTGTTGCTTGTAACCGATTGGCGGTGTCGTTCTCCGCTTCGGACGAATGGCTGCACTCATTGCACGACCTCCGACATGGTGGCGCTCAAGCTGCGGGGCATGATGCCTTTGAGGTTATCGAGCGTGCCGCCGAAGAGCGGCGCGAACGTATAACCGAGCTGCACCTTCGCCTGCGTACCCGCAGCCGGCGCGGACGTGCTCGACCCCAGTGCGCTGGCGCACGCGCTATCGCTCGTGCAGGACGTGCCGCCGACGCTCATCGAAATCGTCAACGTGCCGTTCAGCGCACCGGTCTGCGAATGAATCGCGGCAGTCGCGTCGGAGTATGGCGATGCGTAACCGCGCTCCGCCGCGAGCTGATGTGCGCCGAGCGAGGCCGCGTTGGTCAGTACCAGATAGTTGTTGATCAGCCAGCCGAACTGCACGATGCCGAAGATCAGCGCAAGCAGCAGCGGCAGCACGAGCGCGAGTTCGACCGCTGCCGCGCCACGTTGTCTCGTGCGTTTCACCGGCTCCCTCCGTTCGTTCCACATGTCGGTCCACCCGCGACGAAGTGCGTGGTCATGCACCACCCGCCATGCTCGGCAGCAGATCGCGATAGATATGAATCATCGCGGGCCCCATCAGCACGACGAGCAGCGCCGGAAAAATGCAGAACATCAACGGAAACAGCAACTTCAGCGCGATCTTCGCGGCCCGCTCCTCGGCGCGCATCCGGCGGCGCGTGCGCAGCGTATCGGACAGCACACGCAGCGACGCGCCGATGCTGGTGCCGAAGCGCTCGGCCTGGATCAGCATCGCGCTGAACGAGTCGATGTCTTCCACACCGGTGCGCAGCGAAAAATTGCGCAGCGCCTTTTCCTTCGAGAAACCTGAACGCATTTCGAGCAGCATCAGTTCGAGCTCGCTCGCGACCACCGCGCTGCGAAGGCGGATTTCCTCGCCGACTTTCATCAGCGACGCATCGAGGCCCAGACCCGCTTCGACACACACGGTCAGCAGATCGAGCGCATCGGGAAAGTCCTCGACGATGCCGCGCTTGCGCGCTGCGATGCGGCGCGACAGCACGACGTTGGGCAGGTAGTAGCCGAGTGCGGCCAGCACGACCAGCACGATCGCGCGTTCGAGCAGCGAATTCGCGAACGACGAGCCGTACAGCGCGAGCATCGCCACGAGCGGCAACGTCAGCGCGAGCGCGGTCTTCGCGGCCAGATAGATCGGCGCGGCGTTGGCCGAGCGCCAGCCGGCGTTCATCAATTGCAGGCGCAGTGCGGATTGCTCCCAGCCGTCCTTCGGCACCGACAGCTTCGAGATCGGCTGCGAAATCTCGACGAGCTTTTCGTACCACGGCGTCTGCGCGGCGGCGGCGAGTTGCTCCGGCGCCGGGACGGCATTCGCGCCGCCCGCCTGCTCGATACGGCGGCTCATGTCGCGCGGCGTGCTTAGATGCATCGCGCCGAACGCGGCCGCGAAAACGATCGCGAATACGCCGGCAAGCAACAGAATCTGCGTGATGTTCAGTGTTTGCATGGTCCTTCTCCGATGAGCTCTCGCCCGCTCAGACGCGAATCTTCACGATGTGCCGCATCCACAGAATGCCGAACAGCATGGCGACGCTCGCCACCGCGATCATCTTGACGCCCGCCTGGTCCTGCCACAGAACGTTCAGGAACCCGGGGTTGATCGCCATCATCGCGGCGCCGACGCCGAACGGCAGCAGGCCGAGCACCCACGCGGACATCTTGCCTTCGGCGGCGAGCACGCGAACCTTGTCGAATAGCTTGAAGCGGTCGCGGATCAGCGCGGTGATGCCGTCGAGCACTTCGGCGAGATTGCCGCCCGTCTCGCGCTGGATCACGACGGCGATCACGAAGTAGCGCAGATCGCGAATCGGCACGCGCGTCGCGAGATTCGTCAGCGCCTCGCTGATCGACACGCCGTAGTTGATCTCGTCGAACACGATGCGGAACTCACCGCTCATCGGCTCGGCGAACTCGGTGCCGACCATATCGATCGCGCTGGTGAACGCATGGCCCGAACGCAACGCGCGAGACAGCATGTCGCAAACGTCCGGCAGTTGCCGTTCGAGTTGACGGATGCGCCGGTTGCGCCGCCGCTGCACGTAGGCGAGCGGCAGCAATGCGGACAGCGCCGCGGCGCCCGCGGTGAAGACCCATGGCATCGCGAGGCTCGCGCCCGCCATCAGCACGAACGGCGGCAACACCGCGCAGGTGCCGACGAGTCGCCCGACCGACCACGATAGCCCCGACTGCTGCAGAAACAGATCGAGCGCGTGCACGCGCGGAATGCGCAGCAGCAGCCGCGTGAGCACCGCCGAGTCGGCCATCGTGCGCGTCTTCAGAATCGAAAGACGCTGCCTGCTCAACGCGCCGCCGGCGGATAGCGCGCGAATCCGCGAATCGACGCGCCGCGCGACCGGGCCGTGCCGGCTGTTCCAATACTCGTAGACGCCGCCCGTCGCGAGCGCCACGGCCGCGAACAGCAGAATGATCGACGCGTAGAAAATCGGGCTCATGCAAGTCTCCTGAAACACCGGGCGAGCGGTCGGTGCGCGTTGTCCATACCCGTCATGTCGTTTCGAAGCGACGCGCCGGATCGTAGACCTGCTCCGAGGGCGCCACGCCGAATGCCTGCAAGCGCTCGGCGAATTGGGGCCGCACGCCGGTCGCGCAGAAATGGCCGCGCACGTTGCCCTTCGTATCGACGCCGGAGCGGCGGAACACGAAGATCTCCTGCATGTTGATCATGTCGCCCTCCATGCCGGTCAGCTCCGAAATGCTGACGATCTTGCGGCGGCCATCGGTCAGACGCGTGGCTTGCACGACCACCGAAATCGCCGACGAAATCTGCTGGCGCATCGTGCGCGTCGGCAGCGACAGGCCGCCGAGCGTCATCATGTTTTCGAGGCGCGTCAGCGCATCGCGCGGTGTGTTCGCGTGGATCGTCGACAGCGAGCCTTCGTGGCCGGTGTTCATCGCGTTCAGCATGTCGAGCGCTTCGGCGCCGCGCACCTCGCCGAGAATGATGCGGTCGGGCCGCATCCGCAGCGCGTTGCGCACCAGCGTGCGCTGCGTGATCTCGCCGCGTCCCTCGATGTTCGGCGAACGCGTCTCCAGCCGCAGCACGTGTTGCTGGCGCAGTTGCAGCTCGGCCGCGTCCTCGATCGTGACGATGCGCTCGTCGCCCGGAATGAAGCCCGACAGCACGTTCAGCAGCGTGGTCTTGCCGCTGCCCGTGCCGCCCGACACGAGGATGTTCACCTTCGCGCGCGCGAGCGCGTCGAGCACTTCGGCCATCGGCGGCGTCAGGCTCTGCAATTCAACCAGGTCGGCAACCTGCAACGGATTGGCGGCGAAACGGCGGATCGACAGCAACGGACCGTCGATCGCACAGGGCCGGATGATCGCGTTCACGCGCGAGCCGTCCGGCAAGCGCGCGTCGACCATCGGGCTCGATTCGTCGATATGGCGGCCGACGCCAGAGACGATCTTCTCGATGACCTTCATCAGATGCGCGTCGTCGTAGAAGGTCACGTCGGTCGCTTCGAGACGGCCACGGCGCTCGACGTACGTATGACGATGCGTATTCACCAGAATGTCGGACACGGTCGGGTCGCGCAGCAGCACTTCGAGCGGACCGAAGCCGAACATTTCGTCGTGCACGTCGCCGACGAGTTGCCGGCGTTCGAGATCGTTGGCAGGCGCCTTCTGATCTTCGAGAATGCGCCCGATCAGCGTCGCGATCTCCTGGCGGACCTGCTCGGGCGGCAGGCGCGACAGCCGTTCGAGCTCGACGCGTTCGAGCACCGCCTGATGAATCTCGCGTTTCAGTTTCTGGTAGGCACCGCGCAACATGCCGGCGCCCGCCGGGTCCTGGCGTTCGCCCAGCGGCTGCACGCGTTGCGCGGAAATCTGCTCACGAAGCGACATGACGTTCCCCTGTTCTGATCGTGTAGCGTTGGAGCACGGTTAAAGCGTTTCGAGTTTCGGCGACGGCTGGCGGCCCAGCAGCCGCCCGAACAGCGACTCGCCCTTCGCGCGCGAACGCCCCGGTTTGGTCGCGCGTGCCGCGATGTTTTCGGCGAGCGCCTGCAGGCTGCGCGCAACCCCGCTGCCGCGCGCGGTCTTCGACACCGGCAGTCCCAGGTTCATCGCATCGGTCACCGTTTCGGCATCCTCGGGGATCACCTGATACGCGCTCATGCCGAGCACGGATTCGAGCGCCGCGCGCGGCCGCTCGCCGTGCCGTGTATAGCGGTTCAGGATCAGCCGCATCTGCTCCTGCGCATAGCCGAGCGAGCAGAGAATCTCCTGCAGCCGGCGGCCGGCCCGCACGTGCGGCATGCTCGCCTGCAGCACGAGATGAATCTGGTCGCTGCGATCGAGCGCGAGCATCGACAGCTGGTTCAGCGTCTGGCCGAGATCGAACAGCACGAAGTCGTAATGCGGCGCGGCGACGCCGAGCAGCCACTCGAGACGGTCTTCCTTGATCTCGGCCGCCTTCACCGGGTCGCCCGCGCCGGCGAGAATATGGAAGCTGTCGCTCACGTGCACGAGGCTCGTGTCGAAGAACGCGGCATCCATGCGTTCGATCTGCGCGCAGATTTGCGGCAGCGTCGACGGCGGCGTCTGGTCGGAGACCAGAAACGCGGCATCCGCGAACTGCTGGTTCAGATCGATCAGCAAAACGCGCTTTTTCTGCGGCAGAGTCGCGATCGCATGCGCGACGTTCGCGGCGATGAAGCTGGTGCCGGCGCCGCCCTTGCACGACACGAACGACAGAATCCGCGTATCGCGCGTGCCGCCTTGCAGGCTCTGCGCCTGCGCGCGTTGCAGCGCGTCGCCGAACTGGCGCGAATCGAGCGGCCAGTTCAGCACGTCGCGAAAGCCCGCGCGCATCGCGGCGATCAGCGTCTGCGGCGATGCGTCGGGAATCAGCAGGATGCAGGTGAGCCGCCCATGCTCGCGATGCAGGCGCTCCACCACCGCGAGCTCTGCGTCCTTCAGCGACGCGGCGTCGACGATCAGCACGTCGAACGCGTCGAGCGTGTCGCCGCGTTCGCCGAGCAGCGACGGCGTGCCCATCGCGCGCGTGATCCGGTAGTCGCCGGCTTCGCCGCTCAGATGCGCGATCTGCGCGAGCCGTGCGCCGTCTTCAGAGAGAGCCAGGATGTTGATCATGATGTTCCCAACCGAGCTGTCGAATTAACCGGCGGACGGCGCGTCCGCCCCATGCGCCGCGTTCGCCATCACTGACTGCCGCCGCTGCTGCCGATACCCATCACGAACGGATTGAACGTCGTGACCGGCGTCTGGAACGACTTGTCGTACTGCTGCTGCGCGGCGACCGCGGCCTTGCCGTCGACGCCCGGTGTGGATGGCGTGTGCTCGCCCGCATGCGGATCGATGATCTGCATCTGCGTCACGGTGCGCACGGCGTCGCCGACGTGTGCGTCCCAGATCGGCGAGCTCGACATGCAGCCGCTCAACGAGCCGCCCAGCATCAGCAGCAACGCCGCGCGGCGCGTGATCAGAAGATGTTCGGATTTCATGAGAGTCTCCTTCGCGGCGCGTTACGGGTTGGGCTGTGCGCCCTTGATCGTCGGGTTGCCTGGGCTCACGGCGTCGGCTTTGGCGAGTGCGGGTTCGGCGTTGGTGTGCGCTCGCGCTGCCGACGCTGCCGTTGCGGTCGTCTTGTCCGCTGGCGGCACCGCCGCCGACGGTGCCGGCCGGTCCGCCTGGGTGTCGGGCGGCAGCAGCGCGGCGGGCGCGGCCGAGCCTTCGGTCGGTGCCGGCGTCGGAACCGGTGCGGGCAACGCGGGTTGCGTTTGCGGTTGCGCGGGCATCTGTGGCGCATTCGGGTTCGCGGCGCCCGCTGCCTGCGCTGCGGGCCGGCGGCCTTCCATGTTGCCGGTCGCGTAGACCGTGCCGTCGGATACACCGGTGAAGCTATCGGTCGGCAGCGGATAGTCGCCCGCCGGCATCGGCTTCACCAGATGCACGGTGACGATGAAGATCAGCTCCGTGCGATCCTGCTGGAACGACGTGCTGCGAAACAGCGCACCGAGCACCGGCACTTCGCCGATGCCGGGCAACGCCTTCAGCGAGCCGGTGATGTTGTTCTGGATCAACCCGCCGATCGCGAAGGTCTCGCCGTCGTTCATCTGCACCGTCGTCGACGCGCGCCGCGTCGTGATCAGCGGCAGCACCGTGGTGTTGCTCGTGCCGCTCGCCGACACGGTGACGCCGGTCGGCGACAGTTCCGATACTTCCGGCGCGACCTTCAGATTCACGCGGCTGCCCGCGAGCACGGTCGGCGTGAATTTGAGGCCGACGCCGAACTCTTCTTCCTGCAGCGTGATCGTCGAGCCGCCCGTGCCGTTGCTTTGCGGCACCGGAATGAAGACCCGGCCGCCCGCGAGGAACGACGCTTCCTGGCCGCTCAGCGTGACGAGGTTCGGCTCCGCGAGAATCTTGCCGAGGCTGTCGCTCTTCTGCGCGTCGACGGCGATATTGAACGGCCTGTTGTTCGCCTTGCTCACCGCGATACCACTGCTGACACCGGCGAGCAGGCTGCTCACGAGCGCTCCGGTCCACGAACCGAAGCCGCCCTGGATGTTGACCGCCGCGCCCAACTGATTGAGCAACGTCTTCGACACCTCGGCGACCTTTACTTCGAGCATCACTTGCTGCGGCGAATCGACCGTCATCATGTTGATGACTTCGGAACCCTTGCTAACACTCGAGCTTTGCTGCGAGATCGTACCGCCGTTACCAAAGCTCGCGGTGCTCGCCTGGTCTTGCTGGGTGGGCTGCGCGCCCGTGTACGCGCCGGCGATGCTCATCGCCTGCTGCGCAGCCTGCCCGCTCGACACGCGGCCCGCGAGCACGAGATTGCCGGCCGCGCTCGACACGCGAATGCCGCGCTCGTTCGGCAGCAATTGCGCGAGTGTGCGTTGCAGCCCTTCGGCATCGACGCCGACGCTCACGTCGATGATCTGGCATGCGCCGCTGCGGCCCTGCACAATCATGTTCGTGGTGCCGACGCTCATGCCGACCACGTACAGCGTGCGCTGCGACACGAGCGTCGCCTGCGCGACGACCGGATTGCCGAGCGTACGGTTGCGCGCGGCCTCGACGAGCGGCACCAGAATCGACTTGCCGACTGCCACCGACACGCTCGATTCGTCGCGAATCTCGCCTGTGCAGTTCGGCCCGGTCAGCTGCGCGGGGGCGACCATCCTGCCGCTCGTCGCGCCGCTCGGCATCGGCGTGTTGCTGACCAGCATCGGCACGGCGCCCCGGCCGATCGGCAGCGGCGCTGTCTGCGCACCCCAGCCCGGCGGCACGTGCGCGGCGGCCATCGTTTGTGCCGCGCTGTCGTGCGCGGCCGTCAATCCGGCGCATAGCGCGGCGGCGAGCACCGTGCCGCCGAGCGAGCGGCAATGCTTGCCGCCACCGGATGAGAACCGTTGTTGTGTTTTCATGTTGCTGCCCCCGTCGCTCGATAGGTGTGAACCGAGACGTCTTTTGATTGCCTTCTGATTCAGATCGCGACGCCTGACGTGAACTCGCGCAAACCCGCGCGCCGCGACCGCGCTAGAAACATTCGACGCTGCCCGTCACCCCCGACAGCACGCCGACGCAATCGCGCCTGGGCGCCGGACGCGCCGCATAGTGCGTGCGCACCGGATGCACATCGGGCGCCGCCGGCGCCGAAGCCGGCACGTCGAGCAAGGTCAGCTTGGTCGCGCCGCCGGTGCTCGGGGTCTGCTTGTCCACCTGATTGCGCAGCACCAGCGACAGCGTGCCGACGCTGCGCGCGAGGTCGAGCTTCTCGGCCTGCTCGGGCGTCACCTCGAGCGTCACCGCGTTGACCACTTTCGGCGCGGTGTCGTCGCGGCTGACCTGCTGCGCGACTGCCAGCACGAGGATCTTTTCGAGCACGATCTTCGAGATGCTTTGCGGCGTGTCGGTCTTGTTCGTCTGCTGCGTATTGACGATCACGTCGACGTAGTTGCCCGGCAGCGCGAAGCCCGCGACGCCGACCACGTCGTTCACGCGCACGGTGATCGCGCGATTGCCTTCACCAATCACCGCTGACAAGCCACCTTTCGTGCCCTGCGGCGCGAGCTTCGATTCGAGCACCGGCTCGCCGGGCGCGAGACTCGTCAGCAGCACGCGCCCTTCAAGCGCCTTGCCGTCGGCGAACGCACCGGGCGGCACGCTCGAAGTCGGCCAACTGACCATGTGGATCAGGTTCTGGTTCAGCGGCTGGCCGAGGCTGACCTCCGACGACGCCACCGCAACCGACGTCACCGCGCCCGCCGACGTCTGCAGCAGCCAGCGCGACGCGAAACTCACGGCCGCGAGGCCCGCCAGCACGGCGATCGTCAGCATCACTAAAGCCCGACTGTTTTTCATGGCAACACTCCCGCATCGTTCAGTGGAAACGTCCGGCTATAGCGCGGCCGCGAACAGCATTCCGAGGGTTCCGGCCGCGATCGCGACGCCGTAGGGAATCGACCCGACCGATCCGGAGCGCGCATCGATCAGGTTTGGCTGTCCGAGCGGCGCGACGACGAGGCCGCCGAGCAGTTGCCGCAGATTCGCGAGCACGCGCGCGAAGCGGCCGCGACGCAGCACGATCAGCAGAGACCAGATCCCGCCGAGCAGAAAAGTGGCGAGCGCGATCCGCCAGGTCAGCGCGGGGCCGACCCACGCGCCGATCATCATCAGCAGCTTCACGTCGCCGGCGGCCATGCCGCCAAGCAGATAGAACGGCAACAGCAAAGCGAGGCCGCACGCCGCGCCGATCAACCAGTCGAGCGCGCCGGCGAGCGGCCCGTGAATCGACATCTGCACGGCAAGCGCGACGGCGAGTCCGAGTGAGATCAGGCGATTCGGAATGCGCCGCGCGCTCATGTCCGTGCTCGCGGCCACGATCACCAGCACGATCACGCACAGCGGTACAGGATGTGGCGGCAGAGGTGGCAGCGTCATGATGACCTCGTCAAGGATGATTGAGCCGCGTCAGACCGAGGCCGCGAGATTGTTGAAGATCGTGCTGAGGTTGGTGCCGAGCGTGGTCGCGCCGCCGATGATCAGCAGTGCAATCAGGCCGGCGAGCAGGCCGTATTCGATGGCGGTCACACCGTCCTCGTCGTGAATGAAACGTGCTGCGCGAGCAATCAGGTTCTTCATGACAGACCTCCTTTTTCCAGTGGGAAGGGGACGGACGAATCGCGAGGTTCGTCCGTCGACTCGAGGACTCAGACCGAGGCCGCGAGGTTGTTGAAAATCGTCTGCAGATGCGTGCCGAGCAATGTCGCGCCGCTGATGATCAACAGCGAGATCAGGCCGGCGAGCAGCCCATATTCGATGGCGGTCACGCCGTCTTCGTCACGAACGAAACGGGCTGCGGCAGCGATGATGTTCTTCATGATTCGACTCCTCTGGAAGACTAACTAATGGAACCCGTTACCAGGATTGGCGTGGGCGATGGGACTGCGGGTACTGCAGCGAAATGCGGGAAGCTGCTGGCTAGTTTCGCCGCCCGATCAGCGTCGCGCGGTGTTTGATCCGCATGGTCGCAACGCTGGGCGACACGAACTGGAGGAAACGGGGAAAGTGAAGCGGCAGCTGCCGGGCGAGCCGCAGCATCGCGGCCGCGTGCCGCTGGCGCAGCATGGCCGCACGATGTGCGCCGCACACGGGCCTGGTATCGCCGCGCAGTCGCGTGATCTTGTTGTGCATACATCCCCCGTCTTTCGTGATTCTTTTCTTGGCGTCGGCTCGAGGCCGGCATCCGCTAGTCAGTCGACGTTGGCTCCCTCTCTCGCCATGGTGTGCTGCCTGTTCAGGTCCGCAGCATCGTGTCGTCGACTTCCGCGCACTCCCTATTGCAAGGACGGGACCAGCTTTGCGGAAACAGCGTAACGACGCGGGTTCGAGCCGACTGGCCCCCAGCCTCGCGCCGTATTCGCGTCCGAAATGTCCGAATGCGCAACGTTTTGCCTGACCCGCCGAACACTTCGCGGATCGCGTAATGCCACGCCGGGCAAGGCTCGGCATTTTTTTCCCAGGACTTTCCCTACTCCAGTAAAAAAGAAATTCCATCGAAAAATCGCCGTTCCCGAAGGGCGCGCCGGTCCAAAGCGTCTCATCGGCAAGACGGCTTGGTGCGTTGGCGCACACAAAGCTGGCCGTTTGGCCCGCTTTTTGGCGGAGTCGGCAGTGCGCGGCGCGCGGCCAGAAAAACGCGAGCTTGAAAGTCGCATCAATTTCCGCCAACAATGGGCTGACCGGTTCAGCGCAACGACACGGTTTTTAATTCGATGTCACGCGCCGACACATACAAGACGGAACCTATAAACAGAACGAACGGCGGGTCGATAGACCCGATCCGGATCACGCGGGGGGCGGGGATCATGTACGCATCACAACTACGCATGCGCAGCGGCGACAGCGAGATTCACGGCTGGCTTACGCCCGAGCGCATCGTCTTCTACTGCTGTGGGATGTGCGTGCTGTACGTGGGGATCATCGCGTTGTGGGCCTATGCGAGCCACGGCTTCACCGACCCGCGGCTCACGCGTCCCGGTGAGGATTTTTCGATTTTCTGGTCGGCCTCGTATGGACTGCTGCACGGTTCGGCCATGCAGATCTATGACCACGCGTCGTTCGACAAGCTACAGCGCGCGCTATTCACGAACGTGAGCCACGACAGCGTGATGCCCTGGCTTTATCCGCCGACGTTCCTCGTGCTGATCGCGCCGCTCGCGCTGTTACCGCGGCTCATCATGTACTTCGTGTTCGTCGGCGGCGGCATCGTGCTGCTCAGCGCGGGCACGCTGCGCGTGTCGGGCCTTGCCGACAGCTTCAGGGGCTCGCGCTTCGCATGGTTCGTCGTCGCGGCCTCGCCGTGCGTGTTCGTGCCAGCCATCTTCGGCCAGAACTCGCTGCTGACCGCCGGCATCGCCGCGCTCACGCTGCATTGGCTGCGCCGGCATCCGGTACGCGCGGGGCTGTGCCTCGGTCTGCTCGCGATCAAGCCGCAGATGGCCGTGCTGTTTCCGCTCGTGCTGATTGCCGCACGCGCATGGCGCACACTGGCGGCCGCCGCGTTCAGCGCGGCGCTGTTCGGCGCGTTCAGCGTGCTGATATGCGGCGTGCAATCGGTGCGGCTCTTCTTCGTCAACACCGGCATTGCGCGTGAGACGCTGCTCGAGCAATGCCGTGGCTACTGGCTCGCGTCGCCGACCGCGTTCGCGGTGCTGCGCGAGGGCGGTGCGCCGATCGCCGCGGCCTTTGCGGCCCAGGCCTGCGTCGGACTCATCGCCGCGGCAGCCGCATGGCAGGTGTGGCGAAACACGCGCGACACGCGGCTGCGCGCGGCGAGTCTCGTCGTCGCCACGCTGCTGACGAACCCCTACGTGTGGCACTACGAACTGGCGTGGCTCGGCATCGCGACGGCCTGCCTGACCGCGCTCGGCATCGACAAAGGCTGGCTGCGCGGCGAGCAGAGTGTGATTGCGCTCGCGTGGCTGCTGCCGGTCTATGAATTTTTCAACCGCACGGCCGAGTTGCCGCAGATCGGCCCGATCGTTCTGCTGCTGATGCTGCTGATGGTCGTGCGCCGCGTGCGCGTGGGGGACGAAGAACGCGGCGAGCGCACCACCCTCGCCTATTCGCACGCGGTTCGAATCATTCGATAAACGGGGAAGCGTCATGCCAATTCATACAAGCACGCCACTGATCTCACTCGTCGTGCCGTTCTACAACGAGCAGGACGCGGTGGAACGCTTCTTCGCGGCGGTAGTGCCGGTGCTGGAATCGATCGACGGCACGCGCTTCGAGATCGTCTGCATCAACGACGGCAGCAGCGACGCGACGCTCGATCGGCTGATCGCGCAGAGCGGCCGCGACCGGCGCATTCGCGTGATCGACCTGACGCGCAACTTCGGCAAGGAAGCGGCGCTGACCGCCGGCATCGACGAAGCGTTCGGCGATGCGGTGATTCCGATCGACGCGGACCTGCAGGACCCGCCGAGCCTGATCCCGGTGATGGTCGAGCATTGGCTCGCGGGCGCCGAAGTGGTTGCGGCCAAACGCACGAACCGCCTGTGCGATACGTTCGCCAAACGCACGGCGGCCGCGCTCTACTATCGCGTGCACAACGCGCTGTCCGAAGTGAAGCTGCCGGAGAATGTCGGCGACTTCAGGCTGATCGATCGGCAGGTCGTCAACGCGCTGCGCAGCCTGCCGGAGCGCCGTCGCTTCATGAAAGGCCTGTTCGCGTGGGTCGGCTACCGCACCGTGATCGTCGAATACGAACGCGAGCCGCGCAGTGCCGGTCACTCGAAGTTCTCCGGCTGGCGGCTGTGGAACTTCGCCCTCGAAGGCATCACGAGCTTCAGCACGGTACCGTTGCGCAGCTGGACTTATATCGGACTGTCGATCGCGACACTCGCGTTCTTCTACGGCGGGTTCGTCATCGGCCGCACGCTGTGGTCGGGCAATCCGGTGCCCGGTTACGCGTCCACGATCTCGGTGATGCTGTTCATGGGCGGCATCGAGCTGATCGGCATCGGCGTGATCGGCGAATACGTCGGCCGCATTTACTACGAGTCGAAGGAACGGCCCGTTTATCTGGTGCGGCGTCGCTATCAGGCGAAGAGCAAGGTCAGCATGTTGCCCGGCGTGCGTCAGGATGCGCGCGCGGCGCACGTGGCGCGCGTCGAACTGACACGCAGGCGTGCCGCGCCGCGGTTTCGCGTAGTCGGCCACTGAAAGCGGAGGAGTCCACTATGTCTCCCGATGCCTACCTCGAAATGGCCGAGACCGAAGCCGGGCACTGGTGGTTTCGCGCGCGGCGCGACGTGCTGCGCACGCTGCTCGAACGGCTCGCGTTACCGCGTCGCGCACGCGTGCTCGAAGTGGGCTCCGGCACCGGCGGCAACCTCGACATGCTGGCCGGCTTCGGCGCCGTCAGCGGCCTCGAGATGGACCCGACCGCTCGGGCGCTGAGCGCGCGCAAGACCGGCAACCAGTTCGACATCCGCGCGGGCCACTGCCCCGACGACGTGCCGTTCAACGGCGAACGCTTCGACCTGATCTGTTTCTTCGACTGCCTCGAACATATCGCCGACGACGCCGGCTCGCTCGCGCGCATGCGCGACCTGCTGACGCCGGGAGGCCGCATCATCGTGACGGTGCCAGCCGGACAAAGTCTCTGGAGTGCGCACGATGTTTTCCTGCACCACTACCGCCGCTATAGCCGCGGCTCGCTGATGCGCTGCGCGGCCGTGGCCGGCTACGAAGTCGAACGCATCAGCTATTTCAACACGCTGCTGTATCCGGTCGCGGTGGCCGCGCGCTGGGCCGACCGGCTGCTGCGTCGCAAGCATTCCAGCGGCGACGCGATCCCGCCGTGGCTGCTCAACGCGGCGCTGTACCGCGTCTTCAGCGCCGAGCGCCACTGGCTCGCGCATGCGCCGCTGCCTTATGGCGTATCGCTGTTCGCGATCCTGCGCAAGCGCGAGGGAGCGTCGCGATGATGCCGGTCGAACGGGTCAGGCTGATGCGCTTTGGCGCGAGCGGCGTCATCGCGACCGGCCTGCATGTATGCATTGCGCTGACGCTGATCGCGGACGCCGGCATGTCGCCGCCGTGGGCCAACGCGATCGCGTTCACCTGGGCGACGGCGGCCTCTTATCTGTTGAACACGTTCTGGAGTTTTTCTGCGCTGCCTGCGTTGCTGAACGCTGGGCGGTTCGTGGTCGTGTCGCTGGGCGGCCTGACGTCGACCGCGCTCGTAGCGCACCTGACGCAGCTTGCGGGCGGGCCGCCCGCGCTCGGTATCGCGCTAGTCGTGTGCGTGGTGCCGCCGCTCACGTTCGTCGCGCATCGGTGCTGGACGTATCGCTGAATACGAAGCACGCACAAGGCGACTCACGGCGCGCGCAACGCCTTCTGACACGCTGCGAGTACCGCGCCGGCCGCCAGCAGCAGCGCCGAATACACGAGCCCGCGCGCGAGCCCGGCGCCATCCGACACCCAGCCGATCACGACCGGCCCGACGATCTGCCCGAACGCGAACACGATCGTGAAGGCGCTGATGCCCTTCGCCCAGTGGCTCGCGGGCAGATTGTGGCGCACGAACGCGGTCGTCGACGCGACCGCCGACAGGAACGTCGCGCCGAACAGCGCGCCCGAAACGAACGCGACCCACGGCTGCGTGAAGAGCGCGGGCAGCAGCGTCGCGATCGCCAGCAGCGCGTTGAGCAGGGCGAGCGCCTGGCCCCCGCGCATGCGATCGAGCAGCGTCGACCAGATGCGCGCCGACACCACGGTCGCCGCGCCGAGCAGTAGATAGAAACCGGTGACGACCGCCGCGCTCATGCCGGCGTTGCGCAGCAGCGCGACGATGAACGTCATGTAGCCGATATAGCCGACGCCGAACAGTCCGTAGCCCGCGAGCGCGGCCGCGAAGTGCGGCCAGCCCGGGGCAGGGGTGGCGCCGGCCGCATGCGCCGCAGCCGCCGCGCTCGAGTACGCGCGCTCGATCCTGCGCGCCGCGCCGATCGCGACCGCGGCGAACACCGCGCAGGCCGCCGCGAGCGCGATCCACGCGAATTGCCAGCCGTGGGCGGCATCAAGGATCGCCACCGGCACCAGCACCGACGATGCGACGATCCCCCAGCCGGTGCCGCCGTAATACAGACCGAGCACGAGTCCCGCGTCGCGCGGTCGCGCCGACGCGAGCCGCGCCGCAAGCACGCCGCCGCCGATGAAGATCGCCGCGCTGCTCGCACCGGTGATCACGCGCAGCGTCAGCAGCGCATGCGTGCTGGCGGTGAGGCCGCTGCCGGCCATCAGCAGCGCGGTCAGCACGCAACCGGCCGCGAACAGCGCGCCGGCCGACCAGCGGCGCGCGAGGCGCGGAAACACGAGCGCGCCGAGCAGATAGCCGAGCGCGTTGGCGGTGTTCATCGCGCCGGCCTGCGCGAAGCTCCAGCCGAGGTCGAGTTTCATCGACGGCAACAGCAGCGCGTACGCGAAGCGCGCGAAGCCGAGCGCTGACGCGCTGCCGAGCGATAGCGCGGCGGCCAGCAGCAGGGTCGGCACACGTTCGGCGGTGGTCGTTGATGGCGCGTGCGATGCGGTGTCGGCGGAACGGGAGGACATGGGCGGACGGACGTAAACGGGAACGCTGCGAGCCGATTCTACCTGGAGCGACGACGAAAGTCGCGGAATGTGCGCGCCTTACCCGCCCGCCCCTTCCGGCTCATGCGGCATGAGCCGCGCCTTCGCGTGGCGCATCTTTTCCAGCGTCCCGGGCCCGGCCTTCAGCGCGACGCCGATCGCGAGCGCATCCATGATGCACAGATGCACGAGCCGCGACACGCCCGGCGTGTTCGGATCGATCGGGCTCGCCACGCGCAGCAGCAGCGGAATATCGACGAGCCATGCGAGTCGCGAGCCGACGTTGGTCAGCGCGATCGTCGTCGCGCCGCGCTCCTTCGCGATCTGGATGCTTTCATTCACTTCGACGCTGCGCCCCGAATGCGAGATCGCAAACGCGACGTCGCCCGGCTCCATCAAACCCGCGTATAGACGCTGCAAATGACCATCGGTAAACGCGGCCGCCGCGATGTCGATGCGCAAAAAACGCAGCGCCGCGTCCTGCGCGACGAGCCCCGAGCCTGAGCCCACGCCGAAGAAAAACACGCGCCGGGCGCTCGAAAGCGCCGCGATCGCGCTTTCGACCACGGCAGGATCGAGCGCGCCGCGCGCATGCGTGATGCCGTCGATCGCCGCTTCGCCGACCTTGTCCATCAAGGTCTGCACGTCGTCGTCGCGCGCGACCGCGGTCGATGCATACGGCAGCCCGCCCGCGACGCTCTGCGCGAGCTGCATCTTGAAGTCGCGCAGACCGTGCGCACCGATCGCGCGGCAAAAACGCGTGACGGAAGGCTCGGATACTTCGGCGCGCTGCGCGAGTTCGGTGATGCTCGCGCGCATCGCGAAGTCGACGTCGGCGAGCACCATGTCGGCGACCTTGCGCTCGGCGGGCCGCAGACTCGCGAGTGCGTTGCGGATGTGGGGAATCAAGTTCGGTGCGGACACCCGGTGTTCCTTAGGGGCTGTTTCATATGGATCCGCGTCGCTCGCAGCTTGTTCGGCTTGAATCGGCCTGATCAAAGTTCAAGCCGCACGCGGTTCAGACCAGCCTGCGTCCACTCTCCGTATCGAACAGATGGATGTGTTCGGCCGGCAGACGCAGCGCGACACGCTGACCGGGCTCGATCTTCGAGCGCTCGCGCGTGGTCACGCACCACGAAGCGCCGCCTATTTTCCCGTACAGGTGCGTTTCGGCGCCAGTTGGCTCGATCACTTCGACGTCGAGCGCGGCATCCGGTATCTGCGTCGTGATCTCGATGTGCTCGGGCCGCACGCCGAGCGTGGCCTTCGCACCGACCACGGCCGACGCAGGCGTGCGTTCGAGCGCGACCTCGCTGCCGTCCGCGAGCTTCAACGCGAGGCCCGCACCCTGCGTGCGATTGACGATCACGCCCTCGGCGAAATTCATCGACGGCGAGCCGAGGAAGCTCGCGACGAACAGATTCGCCGGCCGGTCATAGAGTTCGAGCGGACGGCCGATCTGCTCGATACGTCCCGCGTTCATCACGACGATGCGATCGGCCATCGTCATCGCTTCGATC
Organism: Paraburkholderia sp. HC6.4b; assembly: GCF_014200875.1. Classification (NCBI taxonomy): domain Bacteria; kingdom Pseudomonadati; phylum Pseudomonadota; class Betaproteobacteria; order Burkholderiales; family Burkholderiaceae; genus Paraburkholderia; species Paraburkholderia sp. HC6.4b. The sequence continues at coordinate 100,815 of NZ_JACHDC010000011.1, read as the reverse complement.
TGGTCGTGGGTGACGTAGATCACCGTGTTCTTCAGGCGCTGATGCAGGGCCTTGATTTCGGTGCGCATCTGCACGCGCAGCTTTGCGTCGAGATTCGACAGCGGTTCGTCGAACAGGAACAGCGACGGCTCGCGCACCACCGCGCGGCCCATCGCCACGCGTTGCCGTTGACCGCCCGACAATGCGCGCGGCAAGCGGTCCAGATAGTCACTGAGGTTCAGCATCTTCGCGGCCGCATCGATGCGCGGCTTGAATTTCTCCGAGGATTCCTTGCGGATTCTCGGACCGAACGCGATGTTTTCATACACCGACAGATGCGGATACAGCGCGTAGCTCTGGAACACCATCGAGATGTTGCGCTGCTGCGGCGCGAGCGTATTCGCGCGCGTGCCGCCGATCATCAGATCGCCGCCGCTGATTTCCTCGAGCCCGGCCACCATCCGCATCAGCGTGCTCTTGCCGCAGCCCGACGGACCGACCAGCACGACGAACTCGCCGTCGTCGATGTCGAGATCGATGCCGTGCACGACCTGGGTGTCGCCATAGCGTTTGAAGATGCCGCTCAGTTGCACTGCTGCCATGCTGTCCTCATTGTCTTGCTGTGTGTTGTATTGCCGATGCCGTAGTGCACGCGCCGCGCGCGGCTCAGAACGACTCGAGCGTCAGCTCCTGCGCCATCAGGCGGTTGCCCGCCATCAAGCCGCCGTCGACCGGCAACGCGACGCCGGTGATCACGCGCGCTTGCGGCGATGCGAGGAACAGCACCGCATCGGCGATGTCGTCGGGCGTCGCGAAGTCGCGCAACGGGTACCACTTCTTCAGCTCCTCGAACACCTGCGGATTCTTGTCGACACGCGCCTGCCACGCCTGCGTCTTCACAGTGCCCGGACACACGATGTTCGCGCGAATGCCAAAGCGGCCCAGCTCGAGCGCGAGCGCCTTCGTATAGCTGATCAGGCCGGCCTTCGCGGCGCTATATGCCGGATGACCGAGCGCGGCGAGACCGTTCACCGAGCCGATCAGCACGAGCGCGCCGCGCTGCCGTTCGATCATCGACACGCGCACCGCCTCCACCGTGTGATACGTGCCGTTCAGATTCAGATGGATGTCGCGCTGCCAGCTTGCGGCGTCGGTAGTCGCGAGCGACGCGCCGAGCGCCGCGCCCGCGTTCGCGACCAGCACGTCGACCGGTCCACGCTGCGCGACCGCCGCGGCCACCGCGTGCTGCACCGCAGCGGCGTCGCCGAGATCGACCGCGACCGGCACGACCCGGTCCGCGCCCTGTTGCGCGCCCTGTTGCGCGCCCCGTTGCGCGCCGAGTCGCGCGCTCAACGATTGGAGCGCGGTCGCGTCGATGTCGAGTGCGAGCACGGTGTCACCCGCCTCGACGAAGCGCTCGCATAACACGCTGCCAATACCGCCGCATGCGCCCGTTACCAATACGACACGATCCATGTGTTCCTCGCTCGTTGGCCTGGCCGTTTCGGCCGTCTTGCCGGCGCCGTCCGCCACCCGGCTCGCGCTACGCGTAACGCTGTAAATTTCCTACATATCCGGCCCGCGACGACTACTGTCATCCCGAAGAGTGGGTTTCCCATCCCGTCGCGCCGTGCAGAATACCCCATGCTTTACAGCATCTTATGCACAAAACAGCCCGAGAAAAAATATCGCAGACCCTACGTGACAAGCTATTTTGCGTCATGTAGGATTTTTTCAAACAATTTACCCAAGGCGGCCGGCGACGGCAGCAAACCACCCACAGGAGAGAGAAAAATGTCGTTGCATGCCCGTGCTTCCCTCGCGCTAGGCAAAGTCGCCGTGGCGCTCGCGTTTGCAGGTATCGCCGTCTCGGCCCATGCCGAGACGGTCCGCGTGACGGTCGCTCACTACAGCGACGCGACCGCGCCGTACTTCGAGAAAATGGCCCGCAACTTCGAGAAGGCCAATCCCGGCACGACCATCAAGATCGAAGACGTGAACTGGGACACGCTGCAACAGAAGCTGCAAACGGACATCTCCGGCGGCGCCAACGCGGACCTCGCGATCGTCGGCACGCGCTGGCTCCTCGACTTCGTGAAGGACGATGTCGCCGAGCCGCTCGACGGTTATATGGACGCGAACTTCAAGGCACGCTTCATCGGTCCGTTCCTCGCGCCTGGCCAGATCAACGGCAAGACCTACGGGCTTCCGATCGCCGCTTCCGCCCGCGCGCTGTACTACAACAAGGATCTGCTCGCGAAGGTCGGCTACCCCGACGGCCCGAAGACCTGGAACGAGGTGATCGATGCATCGAAGAAGCTGAAGGCGCAAGGCATCGCCGGCTTCGGTCTGCAAGGCAAGGAAATCGAAACCGACGTCTACTTTTACTACGCGCTGTGGACGATGGGCGGAGAAGTGGTCGGCAAGGACGGCAAGGCCGCGTTCAATTCGCCGGCGGGCGTGAAGGCCGCGACGATGTACAAGCAGATGATCGACCAGGGTCTCACGCAACCGGGCGTCACCGGCTATAGCCGCGAAGACGTGCAGAACCTGTTCAAGCAGGGCCGCGTCGCGATGGTGATCTCCGCGCCGTTCCTCGCCAAGCAGATCAAGAAGGAAGCGCCGAACCTGAAGTACGGTATCGATCCGTTGCCGATGGGCACGACGCACGCCACCTACGCGGTCACCGACTCGATCGTGATGTTCAAGAACTCGAAGGTGAAGAAGACCGCGTGGAAATTCCTCGACTATCTGTTCACGAAGGAACCGCGCGTCGAGTTCACGACGACCGAAGGCTTCCTGCCGACCACGAAGGCCGAAGCGGCGGACCCGGCGTTCAACGATCCGGACATCAAGGCATTCGTCGCGCTGCTGCCCACGGCTCACTTCGCGCCGACCGTGACCGGCTGGGAAGACACCGCGAAAGCCGTGACCGACGCGATGCAGGCGATCTACCTGAACAAGGCGCAACCGGCGGAAGCGTTGAATGCGGCCGCTGCGCAGGCGAACAAGTCGCTCGGTCACTGATACGCGGCTTTTGACAGTAACGAGACGAACAGGGGACGCGCGGCGCCGTAGCTAAAGCGCCGCGCGTTGCGCCACGCCACTCCCACATTCGAGCCTATGCAGCACGATGCACCCTCCGGCCCATTCCGTCGTGCCCGCCGCCAGAGAGCGGGCGCGTCTTACGATCGAGCACGCATGAGCCGTTCCGTTTCTTCGCGCGCGCAGGCGCCCTGGTTGCTGATCGCGCCGAGCCTCGTGCTCGCGCTGTTCATCATCAGCTATCCGATTTTCAACATCGTGTGGCAATCGCTGCATGAGGTATCGCGCTTCGGCGCGATCCGCGACTTCACCGGCGCGCAGAACTTCATCAACGTGTTTCAGGACCCGGTGTTTCTCGATTCGGTACGCCGCACGATCATCTGGACCGTGTGCGTGGTGGGCGGCACGGTGCTGATCTCGGTACCTGTCGCACTGATTCTGAATCAGGACTTTCACGGTCGCGGCGTGGCACGCACGATCGTGATGCTGCCGTGGTCCGTCTCTTTGACGATGACCGCCGTCGTCTGGCGCTGGGCCTTCAACGACGACTACGGCATGGTCAATGTCACGCTGCAGCGGCTCGGCCTGATCGGCGGGCCGATTCACTGGCTCGCGACGCCCGAGTTCGCGTTCCCCGTCGAAATCGCGGTCGGCATTCTAGTGTCGATTCCGTTTACGGTGACGATTTTTCTTGGCGGCCTGTCTTCGGTGCCAAGCGATATCTACGAAGCCGCGCGTATCGACGGCGCGAGCGCCTGGCAGCAGTTCCGTCAATTGACGATGCCGCTGCTGCGCCCGTTCATCAACATGGCGATCCTGCTGAACGTGATCTACGTGTTCAACTCGTTTCCGATCATCTGGGTGATGACGCAAGGCGGCCCCGACAACAGCACGCACATCCTCGTCACCTACCTGTACGAACTCGGCTTCCGGCTCGGACGGCCCGGCGAAGCGGCCGCCGTTTCGCTGATCATGCTCGTGATGCTGTTCGTGTTCTCGATCGCTTATCTGCGTCTGCAACGCGCGAAAGAAGGAGTGCCATCATGAGTCTGAGCGCGAAGACGAAACGCTCGCTGTGGTGCTGGATCGCGCTGACGCCGCTCGTGATCGTCATACTGTTTCCGTTCGCGGTGATGTTCTTCACCGCGGTCAAACCGGCCTCGGAGATCTTCGTCTATCCGGCGCGCTGGCTGCCGGTGCAGTGGCAGTGGCGCAATTTCATCGACATGTGGGACGCGGCCAACTTCGGCGTCGCGCTGCGCAACAGCACGATCATCAGTTTCCTGTCCACCGCGCTCGCACTCGCGGTGTGCCTGCCCGCCGCTTACGCGCTCGCGCGCTTCCCGTTTCGCGGACGCGGCCTGTATCGGCAGTTCCTGCTCGTCACGCAGATGCTGTCGCCGATCCTGCTGGTGGTCGGCCTATTCCGGCTCGCGGCGATGATTCCGTGGGGCGACGGCAACCTGGTCGATTCGAGGATCGGCGTGATCGTGTCGTACGCGGCGTTCAATATCGCGTTCGCGGTGTGGATGCTGTCGTCGTACTTTCAGACCGTGCCGCAGGATCTCGAGGAATCCGCGTGGCTCGAAGGCTGCAGCCGCACGCGCGCGGTGTTCAAGGTGTTTCTGCCGCTCGCGGTGCCGGCGATCGTCGTGACCGCCATCTTCACGTTCATCAATGCGTGGAACGAGTTCGCGGTCGTCTATACGCTGATCCGCTCGCCGGAAAACAAGACGCTGACCGTGCAGGTGACCGATATGGTCGCGGGCAAGTACGTGGTCGAATGGCATCTGGTGATGGCCGCGACCTTGTGCGCGACGTTGCCGGTTTCGATCGTGTTTGCGTGGTTGCAGCGTTATATGGTGAAGGGGCTCGCGCTCGGCGCGGTGAAGTGAGTGACTGCGCGGCGCGTGCCGCGCAGTGTTCGCTTGCGGGTCGCGCGTCAGTCGGTGCCGCGCACGATGCGCAGATCGCGTTCGACGCCATCGCCCAATGCGGCCAGCGCCTTCTTGTACTCCTCGCTTTCGTAAGCGGCGACGGCCGCCTCGTACGTCGGGAACTCGATCACGACCGTGCGCTCCTTGAGGCCCTGCTCGCGCGCCTCGTCCGCCACGCCTCGCACGAGGAACTTGCCGCCCGCCGCCGCCACCGCGGCAGGGGCCAGTTGCGCGTATGCGGCCAGTTTCTGCGGATCGTTCGTCTTGCGGTACGACGATACCCAATAACCTTTGCTCATTCGAATCTCCTTGTGTGATGGACCAACGCGGGACTAAAGCGGACCTAAGCAGTCGCGGTCTTACATAGTAGCAAAGCGGGCTGGCTCGCGACGCCGAGCGGTACCGCGCCGCCGCGCGCCGCGACCTGGACAGCATCTGCCACCACCAGCACGTGATCGCGCATAACGGGAAGTGTCTCTTTCAGCATCGCCAAAACGATTTAGCCATTAAACGTTTTGTGCACTAGGCTTGCCTTTGCACACTTCAAGCGATGGACCAAAGGAGACAACGAATGAGCGAGCGATACGAGTCGTTTTGTGCATGCTGCGGCGGTCCCGACCACCGGGCGATGAGCCGTCGGACTTTCATGAGCCTGCTTGTGGGTAGCGCCGCCGGACTCGCCATGCCGCCGGCGTTCGCCGCGGACACACCCGCCGTGCCCACGATTGCTTATGACTCGATTGCCAACCCCGTACGTTTGCCGAACGACAGGTACTTCGGTGAATGCTCGGGCGTCGCGCTCAATTCGCATGGCCATATCTTCGTGCTGTCGCGCGGCAACACCAGCGGCCCCGCATATGGCGCGGCCGCCGCGCAACTGCTCGAGTTCGCGCCCGATGGACGCTTCGTGCGCGAGATCGGCCACAACCTGTATGCGTGGTCGTTCGCGCACACGGCGAAGGTGGACCGGCACGACAACATCTGGGTCACCGACAAGGGCTCGGACATGGTGATCAAGTTTACGCCGGAAGGACGCGTCGCGATGGTGTTCGGCCGCAAGCAGGAAGCATCGGACGAGGAGACCGCGCCGCTCAAGCATCCGAATCCGCCGCTGCCCTCCGAACCCGGACGCTTTCGCCAGGTGACCGACGTCGCGTGGGACAAGGCGGGCAACACCTATATCAGCGACGGATACATCAACTCGCGCGTCGCGAAGGTCGATCGCGACGGCAACTGGCTGAAGTCATGGGGCGATCGCGGCACGGGACCGGGGCAGTTCCATACGCCGCATAGCATCGCGGTGGATGCGCACGACCACGTTTATGTGGCCGATCGCAGCAACCGGCGCATCCAGGTGTTCGATACCGAGGGCACGTTCCTGCGCCAGTTCACGATCGACGTACCGGTGCCCCCGGACGCGCACCCCGCGATCGGCAACATGCCGAGCGAAGCGGACCTCGCCGCGGGCACGTTCGCGCCGGGCTCGCCCTGGGCGATCTGCATCTCGCCTGGACCGAATCAGGTGCTCTATAGCGCCGACGCGTTTCCGGGCCGCATCTACAAGATGACGCTCGACGGCAAAGTGCTCGGCGTACTAGGCAAAGCGGGCAAACAGCCGAAGCAGTTCGGCTGGATTCACGAGATGGCGTGTCCTTCGGAAAACGTATTATTCGTTGCCGAGTTGCTGAACTGGCGTATTCAGAAACTGGTTTTGCATGCGTGATGGACGAGGGCCGCCGCATTCGTCTGTGATGCGGACGCGGACCGGCCCTGTCGATGTCAAGCCGTCTCAGTCGTAACGACGATGCTTGTGATGGTGCTTGCCCGATTGGTAGCCGCGCGAGTGGTCGTTGGCATACGAGTTCGAGCGCGAGATGTTGCCGCCGAGCGCCGAACCCGCGCCGCCGCCGAGCGCGGCGCCGACCAGGCCGCCGGTGCGGCCGCCCATCGCGTTGCCGGCCGCGGTTCCCGCGCCGCCACCGAGCGCGCCGCCAATGATCGCGCCGGTACGTTCGTGACGATTCGACGTGACCGCGCCGCCCGCCCCGCCGCCCACCGCGCCGCCGATCACCGCGCCGGTGCTGCCGCCCACCGCGCCGCCGACTGCCGCGCCAGCGACGCCACCGAGCGCGCCACCGAGCGCGCCACCGAGCATGTTGTTCATATCACCGGCGAGTGCCGGCAACGACGCCGCGGCGCTCAATGCAGCCACGGCAACCATCTGGATGATTTTCTTCGACATATCGGGTCTTTGTTTTAGTGAGACGGCGCCGAGTATAGCGGGGCTTTCGAAAGGCCTTTGTAACCACGACAGTCCGTGGCGGTAAGACGTGTAACAAAATGAATGGGCCGTTGCGCTTGCGGTGAGCGTGAAAGAATGGCCGACCGCCGTCAGACATTCTCGAACCGATCCGTACCCGTGAAGCCCATGCGGATGAGTTGGGCGTGCCAGCATTATCGCTGGCTCCGCCCCCCTCAAACCACTCATCCGGCTGTCTTCGGTTCGCGTCCACCTCTGACTGACAGAAACCACAAAGTCAGGCCCATCATTTGCCTTGTGGGCCAACGACAGAACCGTCGGGGGATCCAATACGGGCTCCGCCTTTTGAGCCGGACGACGCCAGCCACTCAAGAACGCCTATGACGAGGAGCACGGCCGAAATAACCAGGAGCAGCGGTGTGCCACCTTCGAATACGGCCCAAATCTGACATAACACAAGGGCAAATCGCAGCCCTGCGTCCATCCTGCCAATTTCGGGCGTCGGGGTCTTCAGCTTGGCCAAAGCCCAAACCACAACAAAGCAGCCAGCCAGGTTGAAGAAAAAGACTGACGTCGGATCAAGCGGCGCAAATTGCGTATGAAAGCCAAGAGCGGCGTCCAACGCGTGCAGCTTATCCAATACGACCGGAACGACTGGCGGGAAGACCAGAACAGCCGTGGCAATGAGATCATAAATGGCACCAATGCGCACGATACGGGCGGAAGAAGAACAGATGTTCATCAGCTTTCTCTCTGTTGATTGTAGATTTCGGATAACCGCGGCAGCAATTCGCGAATCTCATAAAATTCGCCCCATGTCAGATTTAGACTGGGTGCCACCTCCAACACATCGATAATGGCGCGCGCTCGCTCGTCAGCAGTGACGACATAGCCGGGTGTCGAAGCGCGTTGCTTGAGTGCGTGCAATTCAGAAAGGTCGGCCCCGACGCCAGATGTCATCGTGGAATATGCATCGGTACCCACATTGCACAGCCCCAATGGCAAGAACTCGATGTCGGGATTCTCCAATTGATAAATTTTTATCAGCGCATTTAATGCCGCCTTGGAAGTGGCATAGCTGACCATCCCGGCACGCGGCCTTTTGCCCGAGACAGAGGCGGAAGCGACTGCACGTCTCGGACGCCAGCCGAGGTTCAAGCAGGCATCCAGGGTGGCCTTGACCGCAGCGACGTTGATTCGAATCACATCAAGGAATTGGTGCGTATCAACCCGCTCCGCCCGGGCCGGCGGTTCGCCAAACGTGCCGGCATTCAGAAACAGGGTATCCAGTTGCTGTCCGCCCACCTGTCGATGCAAATCTGCGACAGCGTCTTTCACATGGTCGAAGTCAGTGAGATCCGCGGTGACAAAATGCAAACCGGGCTGGGCAAGCGGAGCCACACGAGCGATACCACATACCTGGTAGCCACGCGCTAGATAGGCCCGGGATAGCGCAGCGCCGATACCGCGGCTAACTCCTGTGATGAGGACCGTTTTCATATCTCTCCGTCAGAACTTGCCGCTACTGTAACCACCGTCGACATAAAGCACGGTCCCGGTTATGTACGACGATCGCGGGCTGAGCAGAAAAAGTATCGCCTCCGCTATCTCCTTCGGGTCGGCCATGCGTTTCATCGCCGTTACCGCCAACTTCCGTTGAGTAGCGTCAGGATTCGCCGCAAGCCGCTCGGCCGTGTTCATGCCCCCAACCGTCGGACCTGGAGCGACTGCGTTGACCCGCACCGCATGGCGGCCATCGCGATCCGTAGCATTTTCAATAGCGGCGACTTGAGTCAGGCAATTAAGCGCCGCCTTGCTCACCGAGTAAGCCGCTTGATCAGCAACCGCGAGCACACCCGCGCAGGAAGTCACGTTGACAATTGAACTGCCCGGTTGACGACCCATCAATTGCAACTCGCGCTTGAGGCTATGTGCGGTTCCAGTCAGATTGACGTCCAACACCGTTTTCCAGGCTCGCAGATCCAGCTCCAGCACTGGCGCGCGCGGAGCGGTAACGCCCGCATTATTGACTGCGAAATGGAGTGTGCCTTCCTCGACTTCAATGCGCTTGAAGAGCGCATCGACTTCGTCTTCCTTGCTAACGTCACATTGAACAAAACGAGCACGGCCCTTCAGCGCCCGTTCCGCGGCCATACCACGCTCAGTATCTCGCCCGGTCAGCGTGAGCCGCGCACCTGCCCGGACGAGATCCTGAGCGAGTGTAAAGCCAATGCCATGCGTTCCCCCGGTCACGAGGCCAAACTTTCCCTGAAAGCTCATATTTAATTTAGATATATCGAATGTGAGATGGCCTGCGATATCGAGGATTTACGCAACAGTAGACGCGATCCAAGGCAGCATTCGATTTGTCCTTGAAGCAATTTCCGTCGAAGCGGCATCTATGGATTTCGTGGTCGCGTCCTTGTAACGTTTTCAAAATCAGCTCGTTGTCTGCAAACAGGGCTCGCGACATTCCTACCAGGTCAACGCCCAGTTCGGCTCTTGCCTTCTCGGCGTCAGCCAGGTCCGCAACGAAACCGGCAAACCCCAGCGGCAGTCGGGTGGCCGCGCGAATCACGCGTATGCCATTGGCGAGACGTGCGCGTACCGAATCTGAAGGCTGGAGCAGTTGGTGAAAGGTCTCGCCAACAGTCATCGAGAGCTCGATTGCGGCCACATCAAGTTGATCAAGCATCGCGAGTTGCGGCGCAATCAGTTCAGGACGCTGCCCGCCTTCCGGCAGGCCGTCGTCGATGCCAAGCCGGACAGAGACCTCCATTGCAGGGTAGGCGTGACGAATATCGGCGATCACTTCGCACAACAGGCGCATGCGTCGCCCCGGGTCGCCGCCATAGGCGTCGGTGCGCCTGTTCGTGTATGGCGAAATGAAGCTGCTGAGTAGATATCCATTGGAGGCTTGCAACTGGACCATGCGTGCGCCTGCGAGTTGGGCGCGTCCGGCCGCGGTCACGAACTGTCGCCGCACGGTAGCAATGTTCGACAACGTCATCTCCACTGTACGATATCCGGGATCCTTTCCCTGTGCCCGCGCGCACGGTACGCCACTGGGCGAGAGCAGCACACCACCTGATAGCGCCGTGTTGCCTTGAGCACCGTAATGCTGTAGTTGAACGACAACTTCGCATTGTTGCCGACGACCTTTCACGAATAGCGGACGCAACGCTGCCATATGAGCATCGTCATGCAGACACAGGCCACGTACCTGAAGTCGCGTGTTCGAATCGATGGAGGCGTTTCCCAGTACCACCATGCCAGCCCCGCCGGCGATAATTCCCTCGTAAAAATTGATCAACTCACTTGACGCACAGCCACTGTGTTCGGCGGCATCAATGCCCATTGGTGCAAAATACAGGCGATTTTTCAGACGTAGTCGGCGTCCTAATGAAATAGACTCATTGCAGCGCCGATACCGGTTATCCGTTTTCACGAAGTTGTTTCCTCTGTTGCTGCAAAGTCTGCGGGAATGCGTATTCTGGGCTGTCGAGTTGTGTACTGCTTCCGTTAAAGAAGCCGTTACATTTGATCAGTTCCTGCAACGCGTAGCGCTGCCGCGCGTCCAGCGCTGCGAAGCTAAACTCGACTGCGCTCCCCTGTGCGTCGTCATTACGTTTCGACAGCGGCAGTACGATGAATCCGTCCCCTTGCACATGAATGCCAAGTCCAGCATAGGCGCCGTTGCGAGGTGGATGAGTCAGGCGCACACCAACCATCGACAGCTGCTCAATTTTCACTGGATACACGCCACCCGTTCGATCGGTTAGCAACCCGGTTGGCGAGACGCGATGAGAAAGAGTGAACCAATGGGTTTCTGGAAATGACAATGTACGCAGGCGCTTGAATAGCGGAAGTTTCATGATCGTCCCCTGCAGGCGGATCCGAGCGACCGGTCTTCCGTTCTGAAAGAACGAGGCCGTTTTGTCGATGACGCGAGGTTGATTGCGCATGAGCCGGTCGCTTTGACTGACCAAGATCTCCAATTCGTAAGCCGATTCAACGTAGCGATCAAAAGAGATGTCGAGATTGGACATTGAAATCGACACCTCTCCGCGGTGGAAACCCGTAGTCGAATAGACGTAGTGATACATCGCCTGTCTGGCGATCTCGATTAGCATAAGGCCGGGCACGTGCTCGTGCGTTTTCCGGTAAAAAAAATAGTTACCGGTATCGTTATGAGCGAGATAGCTGAATGTCGGTGCTAGCCCCGGTGCAAGGTGCGTGGACAGCAACACTCGCAATTTCGCAAGCTTCGCATCATCCACGATGGGCGAATGAATGGCGCTCCCCAATCGCTGCAATAGACGGATTACGCCCAAGGGGAGAACCGTGGCGGTCAAACGCCACCGGTCGCCATCCAACGAATAAAACGAAGACAGATCAATCTCGAAACCGTTCAGGCGCATAGCGTCTGCTGCTGATATTTGTGCCGGGACATCCTTAAGAATTCGGCCTGTGCCTTCGGGAATGTAGACGTTGTCTAGTAGCTCGTGCTCTTCTTGCGAGGCATTAGCGACTAGCTCATCCCACTGTCGAGCTGTAAGTCGCACGGACGGCGTGTCTTTCACACAGCGAACAAGCACATCATCCTGACTGTCCTTGTGCAATAAATTGGGAGTAATAGCAAGAAGTTCCATTCTACTGATCTCAACAGTTCAAGCACGGCTTGTCAGTTGGCGCAGCATGCGCCGCACGATAAGGCCATGAGCATATGCAACAGGCACCATATAAACTTTGCCGAAAAGATTGTGGGTTTTCACGCTTGCGGTTATGGTCAACTCCCGCTTCAAACCCAATGCAGGCGAAAGCATGAGCGCGACCAGGACGCACAAATGGCGGTCGTTAGCAACCAGAAAGAGTTCATCGTTGGTGATGTAGTCGACTTTAAAGAAGTCGACTACATCACCGGCTACTGGACTTGCTTTCGGTCTTTCCTGCGCAAATCCATTAATTGGACGAACTCCCGCTAGCGCGCAAAAACGATCGCGCAACCAGAAGGCAGTTCGAAGCAACTGGGAGCTGCTATTCGTCATGCCACAGTAGGACTCAAATGCGGTAACGCGTGAAGAAACCAAGCATCGGTCCTGATGGAAGAAGTCCAACTCGTTACGGGCAGCCAGCAAGGGAGCATTCGAGCAAATATCACGGACGTACACGCGGAGCTGCCTAGATCGACGATTGGTCTTTCAGTTGCGTCGCAGTGTCCAGTAGTGCAATCTGCTGCGCCTCAGCTTTTTCCAGCAATTGCTCGTATAGCTGGGAAGGGTCGACGTAGTCGTCGACAATCTGGCGGCACGCCGCGCGAACTTCAGCTTCCAGTGTTGTCTGGTCAAGAAAAACAGACTCGTAGATTGCTATGGCCGGCAGATACTTGGCCTTTACATAGTTGGCTGTCTGCTGGAACGGGCGTAACAGTTCGTCCAGCGTAAAGCGATTAAAGCCCCCGGCACGGTAGCCTTCGGGCGGTGCGCCGACAGTCGTGAGGACCAAGAACTCTTTACCAGCAAGCTTGTCACCCTCTCGAGCATAGGCGAATCCCGGCAGGAAAACGTCGTCCAGCCATTTTTTTAGCAGTGCTGGCACTGAGTACCAGTACAGGGGGAAAAGAAAAACGATGCGGTGATGGGCGGTTAGCAACGCCTGTTCGCGCTCGACGTTGAACCGGAAATGTTCATGAAATTTGCAGATTTCATGCAGTGTGACGGGATAATCTTCTAGTTGCCGCACGAATTCTGCACTGACCCGAGAAGCCGCCAAGTCAGGATGGCCCAAAATAACAAGTGTTTTTTTATTCATCTTCATACAGAAATGGATAGGCTATGTTTTGATTCACTGAACCGAGCATGCAGCCAATCGGCCACGCCGCAATAAAAAGGGTTTTTCAAGCGCTCGGATACTCCCGAGGTGGCCTTGGTAGCCCGTTGCATTCGAATGTGATTACTGATTATTTAGCATGGTGATAGCGAGAAACAAACCGATTTTTTCTTTTTTACCGAATGCAGTTTCGGCGAGTGCCGGTCTTGCATGCCGCTCAAAAACGATAGGGGGCCTATTTGATCATCGATGAACATCTCAAAAACCTATCACAATAGATAGGTAGTCGGCTCCGGGCCCAGCGCTGCTTCAATGCATCCACTACAGTGTGCTCCCCTGTTGCCAGCAATATCGGCTGGCGTCAGGTTGAACATCAGCAACCAACCATTGGTATCGGCTGCAATGTGCCGCTTGAGCCCCTCCACCTTCTTCGCCGCGTCGTAGCCTCGCTCATGCGCCGACTCAGGTTGCGCAATGCAAGAACTTCTCCAGGTCCACATCGACCACCACCCGGTAGACGTCCTGCACATGCCGCTGTGCCATCAGCACCGCGTCACGCGCCCGACGCCCCGGCCGGAAACCATAACTGTGTTCGGAGAACGTAGGGTCAATGATGGCTTGCAGGACTTGCAGCAGAGCTTGCTGGATCAGCCGGTCCGTCACCGTCGGTATCCCCAGTTCTCGCATCCGCCCCCGGGCTTCGGTATCTGCACGCGCCTCACCGGCTCGGGCCGGTAACTGCCATTCAGCAACGCTCCTGTATCCAGGGCCAGTGCGTCTTGAGATATGCCGCCGTCTCAGCGATCGACCTCCCATCCACCCCTGCACTGCCGCGGTTGGCTTTGACGCGTTTCCACGCCATCACCAGATTCGCTCTCGCGAACGCCTGCGCAAGCCGGTCGTCGCGCCCCAGGCTTCCGGCTTCGTCGTGCGCCGCCCGTGCTTTATCACGCGACGATTCCGACGTGGCTTCACCACGCCTCCTTTCGTCGCGCTCCGCCTTCGCGGACTTCTGCTGCATTGCACCTCCGAGCACCACGGCCTTCGGCCCTCCTACTCGTTCGGCCCTTCGCTGGCAGCTTTAGCCTTCCAGTTAATATGGCCTCTGCGGACTTCTCGCTCCGGCTCAGGACCGTCGCCCTGTCAGGCATGAGGCGAGATCTCCCCAGGTAAGAACGCACTCCTTCATCGCACAACCGCCGCATTTAGGCCGCTTCGCCTTGGTCACAAGAGCTTCGCGGCGTCTTGCCCGCTCGCCCTGCTCAGCAGCGCCTTCTATGCAGTTCTTGTTCATCGGCTCGCAATTTACGCTCCACCCTTCCTTTCCACACTCGGTCGCCCTCGTGCAGTTGCGCTTCACTTCATTCGCCGTGACCAGCTTATGGCGGGACTTTGCACCCGCAGGAATGCGCCCATGCTGGGCGCACAAAAACAAGGGCCGCTCGTGATGAGCGGCCCCTGAAAATTGAATGCCGATCAGTCAATCAAATCTATCCTTCTACCCGCGCCGCTTCTTCTTCAATTCGATCGTCTCGAACAGATCGTATTCCGGTGTCGGCGTCTGATCCGCGCCCGGCGCATGGTAGTAGTTCATCGTGATCGTGGTGTCGCCGCCGCGCTGCCCCGGATCGTAGTCGAACACCGCGATGCCGTAGCCGGTGCCGGTGTCGCGTTGGGCGGACCAGATTGCGTCTTCGACCGCGTCGGCGCTCGCGCGCACGAACGTGCCCGCGGTCGTCGACGGCACCGGGCGATTCGGCTTCGTGAAGATGCGCGCCTGCGGCAGGCCCGTGCCGGTATCGACGCCGTACACGTCGAGCGGCGCGCTCGTGCCGCCGCCGCCGAGAATCAGGTGGATCGTGCCGTGGCTCGTATCGAACGTCGATGCACCCGCCGATACCGCCGACATGATCGGCTTGGGCTGCAACGTATCGACCGGGTGCCCCGTCGCGATGTCGGTGCCCTTGTTGTGATTGCAACCGCGCACCGGATAGCTGCGCTCGTAGTCGTGATCGTGACCGCACAGCACGAGGTCCACACCATAGCGATCGAACAGCGGCAGCCACGCTTCGCGAATGCCCTTGTCGGAACCATTGCCGGTCTTCGACGAGCTGAGCGCGTCCTGATGCATCTGCACGATGATCCAGTCCACGTCGTTATCGTGCGACGCATGCTGCAGCACTTTTTCGAGCCAGCGTGTCTGCTCGCCATTGCTATAGCCGCGTACGTACAGCGACGTGCCCGCCGGAATCGGCGGATTGCCGGTACTCGCGACCGGCGTCAGCGGCGCGGGCCCGGCGACGAAAGCGGCGGCATCCTGATAGACGACGTCGTCCGCATCGAGCGAAATGAACAGCACCGAGCCGACGCGGAAGCTGTACCAGCGGCCCGGAAAACGCGTGTGATTATCGGGCAGCACGTAGCGCGACAGATACGACGCAAGGCCCTGCTCGCCGTTGTTGAATTCGAGCTCGTGATTGCCGGGACACGGCATCCACGGCCGGTTCGACGCCGACGTCTGCGCGTTGTTGCCGAAGTCGCGCCACACCTCGGGCTGCTGCGTCGGATTCAGATTCGCATAGCAGAGGTCACCGTTCAGCAGATGGAAGAGCGGCTGAAAGCGCTCGACGGCCGCCACCGCGAAGCGGCTTTGCGGCGACGACAGCACCCAGTTCGTATTCGGCGTCGCGAGATCGCCGTAGCTCGTCCAGCGAAACGGCGCGCGGCCGCGCGGCGCGGTACGAAAACTCGCGGTGAAGGGTTGCGCTGCATTGCCGTCGTTATCGGCCGTCACTTCGTACTGATAGCTCGTGTCGGCCTTCAACTCGCGCACGCGCGCGTGATAGTTGAATACGACCTCGCCGTTGAGGCCGTCGGTGTACGTGCTTTGCACCGCGTGCACCGTATGTTTCGCGTGGTCCCCGTTATTGGCGCCGCTTATGCGCACCTGCGGATTGACCGCGGGCGCGAGCGACGACCACGACACGGTAATTTCGCTCGTCGGATCGCTGCCCCAGGTCAGATGGATCTGTTCGGGCGTGCCATCGGGTGTGCCGCTATTGGCGCCGCGCGCGGTCGATGCGAGCGCGCCCGCCGCCGTCGCGAGACTCGATGCGCCGGCGAACTTCAGAAAGCCGCGACGCGAGACGATCGATGCGCCGTGCTCATCGGCAGGCGTTGTCTTGACGATTTTTCTGTTCGACATGTCCGGTATGGTTGTTCAGGTGGAAGAATGCCAGCGCAAAACAACGCCCCGCGGGGCGAGCGCGGACGGAAAGTGACGGACGATCGTAGCCGGACGGCGATGACAGCCCGATGAAAGATCGGGCGAATAGCGGAAGGAGGGTTCGATATCGAAAGGTCTATAAAAACAGATTGCCGGTGCAGCGCGTGATTCGATCGCGCGCATGCAACCGGCAATCCGCTTGACGTCCGTTCAGGTCTGGGAGCTTGTATCGTCCGTGGCTTGAGCGTTGTCGGCGTCGTCCTGCTTCTCTTCTTCTTTCTTTTCCACCAGCGATTCCAGCTTTCCAGCGCCTTCGAAACCGGCGATAGCGGCCACGCCTTTGGTCAGCAGACCCGCTTGCGGATCGACTTTCTCCGCGGCTTCAACGGCGGCAACCGCACCGGCAATCTTGCCCACTTCGTCCAGAAGTCCCATGTCGCACTCCCACAAAAATAAATGAAATTGCATCGTCTCACGAACTTCGCGGCATGTCCTCAAATGTTAAACCGCTTGACCATGAAGCTTTCGGACTGAAATTTAAGCGGCTACCTCACACGCGCGCGGGCGGCTGCGGATTGTTTCCGGGATTCGTGTCGTACCGTGACACGCGAACAATACCGTTCGCGTCGATCAGCTTCGACAAGCCGGCCTCGAGGGCATCGGCGACGTCCTTGTCATAGACTTCGTCGCCATTCACATGGAGCGTGAACGACTGCAGGTACTTCGCTTTCTTCTCCGGGTTCTCGATGGTTTGCCGTGTCCATTGATAAAGCGGGTAGTTCTCGATGCCCATTCTCTGCGCTTCGCTCACGTAGTCGGCGAATGCATCGAACTGGCATTTGAGCGTTGCGTGATGCGTTTGCAAAATGGCACGTAGCGCTGGATGCGCGGCGCACGAAGGGTCCGCGCGCAGCGAGTTGGCGAGTTCCATCGACGCGGTGATTCGCAGTTGAAATTGCAAGGGAGACGACATCACGACCTCGATCGCATCGGTAACGGATATCAAAAGTCCGCAGGCGCGGCCTTGTCGGCGACACGCGCGTCGAGCACCGCTTCGCACTGCTCGATTTCTTCGTTGCACATCGGCTTGCCGAGCAGATAACCCTGCGCATGCGTGCAACCGCATACGCGCACGAAATTGAGCTGCTCCTGGGTTTCGATGCCCTCGGCCGTGGTCGGCATGCCGATCTCGCGCGCCAGCGCGACGATGCCGCGCACCACGGCCGCCGATTCGCGCCGATGCACGGACTCGCGGACGAACGAACTGTCGATCTTCAGCTTGTCGAACGAGAAGCGCACGAGCGTGGACATCGTCGAAAAGCCGGTGCCGAAGTCGTCGAGCGCCAGCCCGATACCCAATGCGCGCAATCTGGTGATATTGCGGCGAGTCACTTCGTCGTCGTTCAGCAGTGCCGTTTCCGTGACCTCGAGATTGAGCCGCGTCGGCGGCAGCCTCGTTTTCCGAAGTATTGCCGTCACCGTCGATGCGAACGATTCCTCGCGCAATTGCACCGGCGATACATTGACCGCGACGATCACCTTGTCGCGCCACGCCGACGCCGCCATGCACGATTGCAGCAGCACCCATTCACCCAACGCGAGGACCAGGCCGGTGCGCTCGGCGGTCGGAATGAACGCGGACGGCGACAACTCGCCGCGCGTCGGATGGGCCCAGCGAATCAGCGCCTCGCGGCCCGCTACCGCGCCGGTATGCAGATCGATGATCGGCTGATACTCCATGCGCAAACCATCGAACGACTTCAGCGCGCCTTCGAGGTCGCTGCGCAGCAGGCTCAGGCTTTCGTCGGATACGTGCTTCTCGGCATCGAAAATCGCAAACGCGCTTTTGCCGCTGCGCTTGACGCCGTACAACGCGCGGTCCGCGCAGACCAGCAATTGCGGACCCGTTTTCGCATGTTCGGGATAGAGCGCGATGCCGACGCTCGCGCCGATATGCACGAGCGCTTCGCTCAACACGAACGGCCGCGCCAGCGTTCTGACGATGCGATCGGCCAGCACGCGCACGTCGCGAAGCTGCCCGGCGTCGTCCGAAATCGCGACGAACTCGTCGCCCGCCAGGCGGCCAACGTGGTCGCCGCTCGGCAGCAGATCGCGCAAACGGGAGGCCGCTTCCTGCAGAATCTGGTCGCCGGCGGCATGACCGAGACTGTCGTTGATCGCCTTGAAGCCGTCGAGGTCGATCAGCAGCACCGCGAACGCCTCGCCCTGCCGCGTCGAACTCTCGCCGGTGCGTTCGATCAGCAGCTCGTTGATACGCGCGCGATTCGGCAAACCGGTCAGGCTATCCTGGCGCGCGAGGCGATGACTGTTTTCCCGCGCGAGCAGCAACGCAACGGTGTCGCGATTACTGCGCAGCGCGACCGTGAAGAAGCCGGCCGCGCAAAACGGAGCCTGAAATAGCAGCACGAGCTTGCCATTGCCCGGCGACATCGCCGCGCCGACACTCAGAAAGCCGAGAATAAAAACGATCTGCAATAACGCAAGCCGCGGCGTGCCCGCATTGCGTCCGGACAATCCGCCGATCACACCGACCGCACAGACGTTTCCAAGCAGAAAAAGCGTGGGACTTCCGCTGATATTGCACAGGAATGTGCCAAACCCGAATAACGCGCTCCACAACAGACTCGCGAAAATAAACGCGGAAGTCGGCGTGGGCAGCCCAAGGGCTGCCCGCGTGCGGCATAACCAGATCAGCGTGAGCCGCGCGATCAGCAATGCGACGACCGCAATGCCCCACGCGGCATATAGAGGAATCGGATAAAGATAATACGCGGTTGCGCATACGCTGATTTCGCAAATCGACGCGAAAACGATCGATGCGGTTCGCGTGAACAGGTTGGCAAGCAGAATCTGCCGGTTGTCCGGACTCAGGTTCTGGGCCGAGGACACGACCCACCTGGAAAATGGAGACCTTGGTTCGGTAAAAGCCATGACCTGCGCATTCGACGGTGGGTGGGTCCGAATCGGCATGCGAATGGACGGCTCGTGCAGCGATTACATCAACATAAAGTATCAGATTAATGCATGCAATGGCGTGAAATGACCGGCAGCCGTGGATCAAAAGCCCTGCATGAGCCCGAATCCCGACTTGCTCGATCGAGTACGAGCGTTCGGATTACATGTTGTTGCGGCGCAACGGACCGCTCGATATAGCGCGATTCCGAAGTTGCGGAACGGCAATAAAAAAAGAGGAAGATCGTGGCTCTCCCTCTTTGATGATTGTCGCAGCCTCGGCTTGCCGAGTCGCGATCGCCGGCCTCGCTTAGTCGTAAAGCACGGCTGCGATCTTCGGATCGTTCATGTTGGTCTTGTCGTACCAGTAAAAACCGGTGTCGATCTTCTTCGGCAGCTTCTCGCCGTGCAGCGCCTTGACCGCCGAGTCGACCGTGCATTTGCCGATACCGACCGGATTCTGCGTAATCGCGCCGGCCATCAAGCCCGACATGATGTTCTCCTTCTGCTCCTTGCCGGAGTCGAAGCCGATCAGCACGAGTTTCTTGCCCGATTCCTTGACGCCGATCGCCGCGCCTTCCGCGGAACCTTCGTTTGCACCGAAGATACCCTTCAGGTTCGGATTCGCCTGGATCATGGTCTTGGCGATTTCCGCGGACTTCAGGTGATCGCCGGCGCCGTATTGCACGGACACGATCTTGATGTTCGGATGCTTCGACTTGATCTGATTGACGAAACCGTCGCGGCGATCGACACCGGTGCGGCTCGTCTGGTCGTGCACGATCACGCCGACTTCGCCGGAATTGCCGATCAGCGCGGCCATCTTGTCGGCGGCGAGCGCGGCGGCGGCGACGTTGTCCGTCGAGCAGGTCGTCAACGGAATATCGCTGTCGACGCCCGAGTCGAATGCAATCACCGGAATCTTTTCGTTCTGGGCGCGCTTGAGCAAGGGGATGGCCGCCTTACTGTCGAGCGCCGCGATGCCGAGCGCCTGCGGCTTCTTCGCGAGCGCGGCCGACAGCATGTCGATCTGCTTATCGACCATCGCTTCCGTTTCCGGTCCCTCGAACGTGATCCTGACGTTGTTCGCTTTCGCGGACTGCTCGGCGCCCGATTTGACGGCTTGCCAGAACTGATGCTGGAAGCCTTTCGAAATAAGCGGAATATACGGCTCGTCCGCATACGCGAGACTACTTCCGCCGACGAGCGCACCGACACCGACCACGATACCGATCAGTCTTCTCTTCAACATGGGGCCTCCTCCAATGGTTGGGCTATCAAGCCGCTATCGAGCGTTCGAGGGAGCCTTCACGTGCCCTCTCTCTCCTGCTCCTGCGTTCCCTGCTTATTTGCTGCTTCTGCTCCTGCGTCAACTTCTCCGGCTGCGCCGCAGGATGTCCGCATACACCGCCAGAATGATGATCAAACCGGTCACGACGATCTGCCACTCCTGCGCGACCGACATGATGCGCAGTCCGTTGGTCAGCACGCTCATGATGAAAGCGCCGATGATGGTGCCGAGTATCGTTCCCGAACCGCCGCTCAACGACGTGCCGCCGATCACGACCGCCGCGATCGCATCGAGCTCGTAGCCTTGACCGAGCGCCGGCTGCGCCGAATTGAGCCGCGACGCGATCAGCAGACCCGCGATGCCGCAGATCGCGCCGCCCACGCCGTAAATCGCGATCTTCCAGCGATCGACATTGACCCCCGAGAGCCGCACCGCTTCCTCATTGCTGCCGAGTGCGAACGTATAGCGGCCAAGCGCGGTGCGATTGAGCGTAATAGAACTGACGATCGCGAGAAAGAACAGGATCAGTACCGCATTCGGAATCGGCACGCCCGGCAGGAAATAGCCGATCAGCGAATCCTGGGAAATGCGGTAGAAGTTCTCGGTATCGGTGAAATAAATCGGCTTGTCCGCCGACACGACGAGTGAAAGACCTTTGAGCAGCATCATCATGCCGAGCGTCGCGATGAATGGCGGGATCTTCATTTTGGCGGTCAGCGTGCCCGATACCGTGCCGCATACCGCGCCCGTCGCGAGTGCCGCGAGCACGCCCATCCACATCGGCAGATGCCAGTACGTGAGAAACACGCCGCAAATCACGGCGGTAAATGTCATCAACGTACCGACCGACAGATCGATGCCGCCCGTAATGATCACGAACGTGGCGGCAATCGCCAGCACGCCGTTCACAGCTGTCGCCTGAAAAATGCCGAGAATGTTGTCAATCTGCATGAAGGCCGGCGATGCGAAGCTGAAGAACACCAGCAACAGGATGAGGCTCGCGAACGCGAGCATCTTTTGCACGGCGGTCGGCGCGAAAATTCGGGCTTTCAGCCCGGAAGTGCGCCTTTCGTTGTCCAGCGCCGCGGTATCCGTTCGCAATGTCATGTCGTAGACCTCTTCAGGCTTGTACCGTTTTCAGGGTTTCGCGCAGCGTCGCGAGATGCATGATGCGCTCCTGCGTCGCTTCGCTGGCGGACAGCTCGCCGGTAATGCGGCCTTCGCACATCACGACGATGCGGTCGCTCATGCGCAGAACTTCCGGCAGCTCGGAGGAGATCATCACGATCGCCTTGCCTTGCGCCGCCAGCGAGCGCAGCAGCTTGTAGATTTCGCTTTTCGCGCCGACGTCGATGCCGCGCGTCGGTTCATCGAAGAACAGTACGTCGCAATCGCGCTCGAGCCATTTCGCGATCACGATCTTCTGTTGATTGCCGCCCGACAGGAGCCGCACCTGCTGCGTCGCCGAAGGCGTGCGAATCGCAAGCAGCTTGATGAAGTGCTGCGCTCTTTTGCGAATCTGCCCGCGGCGCAGAAACATATTGATTGACAGGAACTTGCCGAGATCGGCCATCACGATGTTCGATTCGACATCCATTCCCGTAGCGAGACCGAAGCGCTTGCGATCTTCGGACAGGTAGCCGATGCCGCGCTTGACCGCATCACTGGGCCTCTTGATCGACGCCTTCACGCCTTTCACGAGTATCTCCCCCGATTCGACCGGATCGGCGCCGAACACCGCGCGCGCGACCTCTGTGCGGCCCGCGCCCATCAAGCCTGCGAAACCGAGTATTTCGCCCTTGCGCAATTCGAAACTGACGTCGCGCACGAGCGGACCTGCGACGAGATTTCTCACTTCGAGCGCGAGTTCGCCTTTCACCGGCGCGCTCTCGACCGGCGTCACGTCGCCCAGCGTGCGTCCGACCATCATGCCGATGATCGTCTCGACGGCGGTGCCCTCGGTCGGCACGGTGGCCACATACTCACCGTCGCGCATCACGGTCACGCGATCGGTGATCTGCTTCAACTCGTCCATCTTGTGCGAGATATAGACGACCCCGACGCCGCGCTCTCTCAATTGACGGATGATCCGGAACAGCTCGGCGATCTCGGCATCGTTGAGCGCGGACGTGGGTTCGTCCATGATCAGCACGCGCGAATCGAAAGACAGTGCTTTCGCGATCTCGACCATCTGCTGACTCGCGACAGTCAACGTGCCGACCATCGTGCGCGGATCGAGTTTCACGTGCATGCGGGCGAGGATCTCGCTCGCCTGTGCATTCAGTTTGTCTTCATCGAGAAAGAGACCCAGACCCTTGCGCGGCTCACGGCCGATAAAGATGTTCTGCGCGATGCTCAGATGATTCATCAGTTGCAGTTCCTGATGAATGATGCCGATGCCGACAGCTTGCGCGTCGCGCGGACCTTGAAAATCGACGGGCTTGCCGTCGAAGAGAATTTCGCCGGAATCGCGCGTATAGACGCCGGCGAGAATTTTCATCAGCGTCGACTTGCCCGCGCCGTTCTCGCCCATCAGCGCATGGACCTCGCCGGCCATGAGTTCGAACCGGACGTCATGAAGCGCTCTTACGCCCGGAAAGCTCTTGCAAAGATTGTTGACGGAAATGAGTGGGTTCATGTGCTGATCTGTCGACGGCTGCCTATATCACCAACGTTGTTACGGTGGAGCTTTTTACGGCTTGAACAACGGCTTTCATTCCAGCTTTCATTCAAGGCGCGAACAGGTCGGGCCGCTCTTTTGCGGACCGCTGCAATTCGGCGACGACCTGGTCGAGATGATCGTGCATCGCTTTCGCGGCCGCATCGCCGTCGCCGGCGCAAAGGGCCTTGAAGATGCTCTCGTGCTCTTCCAGCGTATGCGTGAGCCGTTCTGGACTCGCGAGCAATTGTCTCGCGCGGTCCAGCGCATTGCGCGACACCGCGACGATCTCCTTCACGCGCGGCAGCTTCACCGCGTCGAGCAGGATTTCATGGAAAGCCAGATCGAGCGCGTGAAATGCCAGACGTTCGCCACTTCCAGCCAGACTGCGCTGCTGATCGAGATTGCTTGCCAATGCGTCGAGCGTCGCCGTGTCGTGCATCAGCGCGACCCCACGCACCGTCTCGACTTCCAGTGCGCTGCGGATGAACAGATGCTGGCGGATGTCGTCGAGCGCGATCGGTTTGACGCGCGTGCCGCGTTGCGGCAAAACCTCGACGAGACCCGCATGCGCAAGCCTCGCCAACGCGGACGACACCGGAAAGCGCGACACCCCCATGCGTTCGCACACGGCCATCTTGTCGATCATCATGCCGGGTTCCAACGCCAACGTAACAATCGCTTCTCGCAACGCCGCCTCGACCGCGTCGGTCAAGCTGCCGCGCTCGCCGCCGCCGACTTTTTGCAGTGCGACATACGGGTCTCCGGCGGCATTCTCAAGTTCGGTCGAGGAATTCACGAAGGCCCTGATTTCGAGAAGACATGCTAGCATGCTAGAAAGTGAATGCCGCGTTGTCAACGCGTACAAATGCCTGGAAATAGCTAGGGATGCCTGGTATCTGGCAACTCCGGGCTTACCCGTACGCGCAGCAGGAACGCGCACACAGAGAATGTGCGCACGAAACCGATCCGTCTGCGTCCGCGGACGACAAGCCGATAGCCATAGCCCGGAGGGTGCGCAGATGACAACGATCACAAGGCTGTCCGTTCGGGACATCCGGTTCCCCACCTCACGTTCGCTGGACGGCTCCGACGCGATGAATGCCGCGCCGGACTACTCCGCCACTTACGTCACGCTCGAAACCGACACGCCGAATCTCACCGGCCACGGCCTCACGTTCACGATTGGCCGCGGCAATGAAATCTGCGTGACTGCCGTGAATGCACTCACGCCGTTGATCGTCGGCAAGAAGCTCGAAGATATCGCTGCAAATATGGGCGCTTTCTGGCGCGCATTTACTTCGGATAGCCAACTGCGCTGGATCGGCCCGGACAAAGGTGCGATTCATCTTGCCACCGCGGCGGTCGTCAACGCGGTGTGGGACCTGTGGGCGAAATCCGTCGGCAAGCCGGTCTGGAAGCTGCTGGTCGACATGAGCCCGGAAGAACTCGTGCGCTGCCTCGACTTTCGCTACGTGACTGATGCAATCACGCCGCACGAAGCACTCGCGATGCTGCATCGTCATGCGAAGACCAAGGGCGAGCGTGAAAAGGAAATGCTCGCGCACGGCTATCCGGCCTATACGACATCGGCGGGCTGGCTCGGTTACGACGACGACAAGATTCGCCGTCTCGCGCGCGAAGGCGTCGCGCAGGGATGGACGCATTTCAAGCAGAAGGTCGGCGGCGATCTGGAGGAAGACGTACGGCGCGCGCGCATTCTGCGCGAAGAGATCGGCGAGAACCGGAAGCTGATGATGGACGCGAACCAGGTGTGGGACGTCGATGAGGCGATCGCGAACATGCGCCGTCTCGCTGAGTTCGACCCGTGGTGGATCGAGGAGCCCACGAGTCCCGACGACATCCTCGGTCATGCGGCGATTCGCCGGCGGCTCGGTTCGATTGGCGTCGCAACCGGCGAGCATTGCCACAATCGCGTGATGTTCAAGCAACTGCTGCAGGCGCAAGCCATCGACTTCTGCCAGATCGACAGTTGCCGGCTCGGCGGACTCAACGAAGTGATCGTCGTACTGCTGATGGCCGCGAAGTTTGGTGTGCCGGTGTGCCCGCATGCAGGTGGTGTCGGCTTGTGCGAGTACGTGCAGCATATTTCGCTGTTCGACTATATCTGCGTGTCGGCGTCGCTCGAGAATCGCGTGCTCGAATACGTCGATCATTTGCATGAGCATTTCGTGGATCCCGTCGCGATCCGCAACGGGCACTATATGCCGCCGCAAAGGGCCGGGTATAGCATCGAGATGCTGGAAGGGACGCTGGACAGGTACTGGTATCCGGAAGGAGAGGCGTGGCAGGAATGAAGCTGGAGGGTAAGGGTTGGTGTCGTCGCGGCGACGGGCGACCGGCTCGAGCGCGTGGCACGCATCGTGCGCCTGAACGTGTTCATCGCGAGCACGCCGGCCGTCACGCGCGCAGCGCGGTGGATGTTGCGTCGCTGCCGGCAGGGGTCGCCGTCGAAGTCGAAGCGGGTGTCGCCTTGCAGAACGTCTGAATTCAACTCACACACTCGGAGCCGCCAATGTCTTCTCCGCTGTCGCCCGCTGTCATCGACGCAATACGCGCCCGCACACCCGGTGTGCGCAGTACCACGCACTTCAATCATGCGGGCGCGTCGCTGCCGTCGGCCGCCACGCTCGAAGCGATTCACGCGCATCTGTTGCGCGAAGCCTCGATGGGACCCATGGAAGCGGGCGCGGCTGCCCGCGAACAGACCGAACGGGCGCGCACGCTCGCCGCGCGACTGCTGAACGCTCAGCCCACCGAGATCGCGTTGACGACTGGCAACTCGCCGGGCTGGGGCGCTGCTTTCGCGGCATTGGGTCCGTGGCGCGAGGGGCAACGCATCCTCGTTGCGCGGCACGAATGGGGCGGCAATCTCGCGACGATGCGTCTTCTGGCGCAGTGCGCGGGCGCATCGATAGAGACGATTCCTTCCGATGAGAGCGGCAGGGTCGATCCTCGCGCGCTCGAAGCGATGCTCGACGACCGGGTCCGACTGATTGCGCTGACGTGGCTGCCGGCCAATGGCGGACTGATCAATCCGGCCGCCGCGATTGGGCAGATAGCACGCCGTCACGGCATTCCGTATTTCATCGATGCGGCGCAGGCGGTCGGACAGCTTCCGATCGACGTCGTCGAAGTCGGCTGCGATGTGCTGGCCGGCGCGGGCCGCAAGGCACTGCGTGGACCGCGCGGCACCGGGCTGCTATACGTCCGGCGAGATTTTCTGTCCCGCTTGACGCCGGCCTTCGTCGACACGTATTCCGCGCCGCTCGACGCCAATGGCGACCCTGTACTGCGCGACGATGCCGTGCGTTTCGAATCATCGGAAGCGTCGCTTGCACTGCATTGCGGATTGGCGAATGCATTGGACGAAGCGCTGGAAATCGGCATCGACAACATCCGCGCGCAGATCGACCGGACCGCGCAGACATTGCGCGAGCGGTTGGCCGCGATGGAGGGCGTGTGGGTGCTCGACCAGGGTGTCGAACGATCCGGTCTGGTGTCGTTCAACGTCGCCGGACTCGATGCCATGTCGGTGCGAGGCGCGTTGGCGGCACAGGGCATCACGATCGGCTCGAATGGCGTCGCGTACACGCCGTTCGATATGACTAGCAGAGGGCTGAAACAGATCGCACGCGCATCGGTCAGCTATCTGACCACCGACGCCGAAGTTGATGGACTACTGGCCGGGATACGGACGTTGACGCATTGAGCACTCGAGTCAAAGAGAACTTTGCGTCAGTCAAATGAATGGAAACGTCTCTTTCAACTCAATCGCCCGCACACGACCATGAACTCCGCCTCATCGCACCGCCTCGATTTATCAAAGTTTCCGCGCCATGCGCTTCTCGAAGGCCCGACGCCAATTCAGCACCTTGCGCGCCTGAGCGCTCGCCTCGGCGGGGCGGATATCTACGTCAAAAGAGAAGATCTGACGGGACTAGGTGGCGGCGGCAACAAGTTGCGCAAGCTCGAATTCCTGATTGGCGAAGCGCTCGCGCGCGGCGCGGACACCATCGTTACCGTCGGCGCGCGGCAATCGAATCATGCGCGCCTCACGGCTGCCGCGGCGGCTCGCGTCGGGCTTCAATGCGAGCTGGTGCTGACGAGAACCGTGCCACGTTTCGACCACGACTACATGGAGAACGGCAACGTGCTGCTCGATGCGCTATTCGATGCGCGCGTGCATGATCTTCCCGGCACGGCCAACGCATTGCAATTCGCCGAGGAACGCGCGAACGAGTTGCGAGCGCAGGGCCGTAACGTCTATGTGTGTCCGTTGGGCGGTTCGAGCCCGGTCGGTTGTCTCGGCTACGCGGACTGCGCAGCTGAAATCGTCGCGCAATCGCAAGCGCAAAACGTGGCCTTCGATCGCGTCGTGGTGCCGAATGGAAGCGGCGGCATGCATGCGGGGCTGGTCGCGGGTTTTATTGCGCTGAGCCTGGATCCGTCGCGTATTGCAGCATTCACGGTGTATGGGAACGCTGGCCACGCGCACACGGTTACTTTGGATAAGGCGAATCAGACGGTCCGGCTGATCGACCCGGGCCTAAGCGTGAGTGATGACGCGATCTCGATCGACGAAGCGCAGCTCGGACCCGGCTATGGCATTCCAACCGATAACATGCGCACGGCTGTTCGGCTGATGGCATCGACGGAAGGTCTGTTGCTCGATCCCGTGTATAGCGGCAAAGCATTTGCGGGTCTTGTGGAAAACGTGAGCAACGGGAAGTACAGTACCGGACAGAAAATTCTATTCGTGATGAGCGGCGGTCTTCCGGGGCTATTTGCCTATCGGAACGAGTTCTGAGCGCAGAAGCGGAGACAACGCGATGGTCTGATACGGCCGCCGTTGTCTGAAGAAAGCGCGAAGCGCTTGAAGATTCGAATCGACGATTCGAAATGGTGCCCAGGGCGGGATTTGAACCCACACGCCTTTCGGCGCTACCCCCTCAAGATAGTGCGTCTACCAATTTCGCCACCTGGGCAGAGGGGCGCCATTGTATCAGCCTGATTATTTTTTTGAAGCCCCTCGCGCGATATTGTTCTGCAGTTGCAATACCGGTCGAAAAACTGACGAGGCGTTCACCCCGTATCGCTGCCCGGCGACCGATTCGAGCGCGGCCCGGCGCCTCGCAAGAGCTCGTAAGGTCTGACGCTTGTGGGCCGCTACTCGGGTGAATGCGACAAATGGCGGACCGCTATGCTCGTACGCTGATGCGCTGAAAGAGCGCCCTTCACGCCGAACATATCATGTCACCACGACGCACATCTTCTTCGCGACTTCGGTATCGTCTTTTTCTCGCGTCGCTGCTGACGTCGATAACGCTGCTGCAGGGTTGCGCAACGACGGCGGAGAACCTTGCCGTAGGATTTGGTCTCGGCGCGGTCGGCACCGTGTCGGCGTTAGGCTGCCTGCTCGCGTGCGAGATGGCCAATCCGCACTGGTGAAAGGCTGCACGGCGCGCGACGAGCAGCTAGTATTCGAAGCTCGACATCGATGACTAACGAAAACGGACCCCTGTGGCACACCCGCCCTTTCACCTCTACGCCGACGCCCAATTCGCAAGCCCCTACGCGATGTCCGTCTTCGTGACGCTTCGCGAGAAGCGCTTGCCGTTCGACCTTTCGACCGTCGATCTCGCGAACAAGGCGAATCACGCCACCGACTATGCGGCCCGCTCATTGACGCGGCGCGTGCCGACCCTGATACACGAAGACTTTGCGTTATCCGAGTCGTCGGCGATCACCGAGTACCTCGAAGAGACTTTCCCGGACACCCCGGTCTATCCTCAAGATCGGCGTCTGCGCGCGCGAGCGCGCCAACTGCAGGCCTGGCTGCGCAGCGATCTGCTACCGGTTCGCCAGGAGCGTTCCACCGAAGTCATTTTCTACGGATCGCGCGGCGGCCCGCTTTCCGCCAGCGCACAAGAAGCGGCACAAAAACTCTTCGCCGCCGCCGATGCATTGCTTACGGCCAATTCGCCAAATCTGTTCGGCGAGTGGTGCATCGCCGATACGGACCTCGCATTGATGCTCAATCGCCTCGTGCTGAACGGCGATCCCGTTCCGCACAAGCTCAAGGAGTACGCCACGCAACAATGGCAGCGCGCCAGCGTGCAGCAGTGGGTCCAACTGGAGCGTCCATCGCTATAAAGTCGACCGGCGTGGCTGCCGCCACGCCGAAAAGCCATCGATAGAAGTGACAAAGACCAGAAAAATAGCTGAATACGGAGGTATTAAAAGATGCAGTAAACGCGAATATTACATTCGCGTTTTATCAGAGCTTCGCTGCTCCGCCATGGCCCGATTCCGCGCCCGCTTCCTTTGCTGCCTCGCGCGTACGATGCTGACAACGATCAGCACGATCGCAAGCAATGTCAATTCGATCATTGCGGGAATTCGGATGGGATCATGAAACATGGCGGGTCTCCGTCACATGATTTCATCATAGTACGCCGGGCAGGTCAGCCTGAAGTATTGCGCCGCACCATTGCAATCTTACCGCCGCCATTACACCGGCTTTTATCCAGCCGGCAAAAGCCTCGAGTGAAAAATTGAAAACATTCTGTCACGCAAAAACTAACAGGATTCAGATAGCCGTCCCTAAACAGTTTATTTGCGCTAGAGTACGTGAGCGATCAGTTGGATCGTGAGCCGTCCCGACAATTCGAAGGCGTTATCTGTCACGCGTTTGCTTGCGTGTACTGAAGAAGCACCTGGACTCGTTGAAGACATCGCCCATGCCATATTTTCCTGTCGCCTACTGTGGTCCCGCGGCTGTCCCCGAAAGCTTGTGGCTGCGCTGGAATACGGATCCGCCATTGCTCGTCGCGCTCGCGGCGCTCGCATGGTTCGTGGCCAGCAACCGCTCGGCGAATGCACGCGCGGGATGGGGCGCCGTCGCATTGATGGCCCTCGTGTTCGTGTCGCCGCTCTGCGCGTTGTCCTCGGCATTGTTCTCCGCGCGCGTCACCCATCACATCATTCTGATCGCTGCCGTCGCCCCCCTGCTCGCCCTCGCGTTTCCGCTGCCGCGCCTCGCGCATCCGCCGCTCGTGCCGGTGGTCGCCGCTCATGCGGTGATCATCTGGCTGTGGCATGCGCCTGGGCCTTATGCGTGGGGACTCGCGACGGTACCCGGCTACTGGCTGATGCAGATTACTTTGCTTGGCAGTGCATGGCTCATGTGGCGCAGCATCTTCTCGCCGTCGCTGCCGACCGGCCCCGCGCTGATGGCGCTCGTCGCGACGATCGGCCATATGGGATTGCTCGGCGCGTTGATCGTGTTCGCGCCGGTGCCGCTCTACGTCGCGCACTTCGCGACCACCGCCGCGTGGGGGCTCACCCCGCTCGCCGACCAGCAGCTCGCCGGACTGTTGATGTGGGTACTGGCGATGATCCCTTATCTCGCGGCAGGACTTTCGCTCGTCTGGTCAAGCCTGCGCGTCAGAGAGCCCGCGCTGTGACGACCCTGCTGAAGTTCATTCATCTGGCCGCGATCGCCGTCTGGTCGGGCGGTTTGATCGTGCTGCCGTATCTGTTCTGGCAGCGCCGCGGGCTCGCGGCGGGCACCGAACTCGACCGGCTGCACCGCATCACGCGTCTCGTGTTCGTGGAGTTGACCTCGCCCGCCGCTTTCGTCGCGATTGCGAGCGGCACCGCGCTGATTTTTCTGCAGGCCACCTTCGTCGAATGGTTCACCGCGAAGATGGTGTTCGTCGGCATCATGGCGATGCTGCATGTGCTGGCCGGCCTCGTGCTACACGATCTGTATCTGCCCGACGGCAGGTTCAGCCGTGCCTCGGCGATCGCGCTGACCATCGCTTATCTGATCGTGATCGTCGCGATCATCTGGATCGTGCTGGCCAAGCCTCACATCGACTCGAACCTGCTGGCCCCGCATCTGTTCGAGCCCGGTGGACTTGGCCGCTGGCTGCATCACTCCTTCGGCGAAACGAGAATTCCGACGCCATGATCGAACACGAGCTTGCCCCCATGCCAGCCGGCGAAGCCCGTCATCACCGAGCTGAGCACCGACAGCACGAGCCCATGCGGCAGGATCTCATCGGGGTAATGAAGGCGCACGCCCCAGTTCGCACCCGCGAGCGCGACGAGCGTCATCGCGGCGACCGCATGCGACCAGCTCGCTTCCTTCAGGCGGATACCGCGCACCAGCAGCAGCTCGGCGGTACCGACCACGCTCGCAGCCACGCCGCTCCAGAACGCGAAGCCGGCGGCCCACAAGCCGGCGCGAATCCAGAACGGGTCGCCCGTCCACCAGTAGATTACGTCGACGCCCAACGTCGCGACGACGAACGCGATCGGGAAATGCACCATCATCACGTGAATCGGATGACCGACGAGCGCCACCACCGACCCCTTGTCGAGCCGCAACAGCTCGAGCATCACTTCGCTTCGCGTCTCGTTTCCAGCATTGCCTTTGTTTGCCATGGTGGTGTGCCCTCGCATCGGATGCCTGGTGATGCAAAGCATCATAGCTGCTTGCGCCTGGCCGTCCAAGCCGGATCGCTCGCCGCGTTGTCCGGCTGCACCGGGCCGCTCTCGACGCTCGAGCCATCGGGTCCGGCCGCCGCATCGATCGCCGGGCTGTGGTGGGTGATGCTGGCGGGCGCCGCGATCCTGTTCGCGATGGTGCTCGTACTGTTTTTGATGACGGTCTTCCGGCCCGGCTGGGGCTCGCACGTGTCGCCCGCGCGCTGGATCGTGCTCGGCGGTCTCGTGCTGCCGGCAGTGATCCTGATCCCGTTGATCTGCTACGCGCTGTACGCGGGCGAATTGCTGCTGCCGCTGCGCGCGCATGCGCCCGCGCGCATCGAGGCGATCGCGCAGCAATGGCGCTGGACCTTCCGCTATCCGGAACTCGGCAACGTCGAAACCGAGAACGTGCTGCACCTGCCCGCGGGCACGCCGGTCGACATCGTCGTGACCAGCATGGACGTCGTGCACGCATTCTGGATTCCGCGCTTCGCGGGCAAGATCGACGCGGTCCCTGGCCACCACAACCTGCTGCGTATCCAGGCCGATCAGCCCGGCCAGTACGCCGGACAATGCAACCAGTTTTGCGGCATCGGTCACGCGGGGATGCACTTCACCGTGATCGTCGATCGTCCGGAAGATTTTCCGGCTGCTGTCAAAAACGCCGCCGCCAACGGGGAGGTGAAGAAATGAGTGTGCCCGTCGAGCCGCCATCACAGAGCATCAACGCGCTGCGGCTGCATCGCCAGCTTGCGGCGATCTGGGCCACCGGACCAGGCGTGCAGAGACTTACCTCGGTCAACCATACCGTCCTCGGCTTGCGCATCATGATCACGTCGTTTGTGTTCTTCGCGATCGCCGGGATTCTCGGCATGCTCACGCGCGTGCAGCTCGCGACGCCGCATGCGGCCTTCATGGATGTGGAGACCTATAACCAGGTCTTCACGATGCATGGATCGATGATGCTGTTCCTGTTCGCGATCCCGATGGTGGAAAGCTTCGCGGTCTACCTGGTGCCGAAGTTTCTCGGCGCGCGCGACCTCGCGTTTCCACGGCTGACCGCTTACGGCTACTGGTGCTATCTGTTCGGCGGCACGATCCTGACCGTGTCGCTGATCCTGCACTCCGCGCCGGACGGCGGCTGGTTCATGTACACGCCGCTCAGCTCGAACGTCTACACGCCGGGTCTCAATGCCGATATCTGGCTGCTTGGCATCACGTTCGTGGAGATTTCAGCGCTTTCGCTCGCGGTGGAACTCACCGTCTCGATCCTCAAGATGCGCGCGCCGGGCATGTCGATCGATCGCATGCCGATCTTCGCGTGGTACATCCTCGTCACCGCGATGATGATGATCGTCGCGTTTCCGCCGCTGATTCTCGGCTCGATCCTGCTCGAGGTGGAGCGCGCGTTCAACCTGCCGTTCTTCGATCCGACGCGCGGCGGCGATCCGCTGCTGTGGCAGCATCTGTTCTGGCTGTTCGGCCACCCGGACGTGTACATCATCTTCCTGCCGATGGCCGGCGTGCTGTCGACGATGATCCCCGTGTTCGCGCGCCGCAAGCTCGTCGGCTATCGCACGATCGTCGTCGCGATCATCGCGCTCGCGTTCCTGAGCTTCGGCATCTGGGTGCATCACATGTTTACGGTGGGCATTCCACATCTGGCGCTCGCTTTCTTCTCGGCGGGCTCGGCGATCGTCGCGGTGCCCACCGCGATCCAGTTCTTCGCGTGGCTCGCCACGCTGTCGCACGGCCGCCCGCGCTGGGACGTGCCGATGCTGTACATCTTCGGCTTCTTCTTCGTGTTCACGTGCGGCGGCCTGACCGGCGTGATGCTCGCGATCGTGCCGTTCGACTGGCAGGCGCACGACACCTACTTCGTCGTCGCGCACCTGCACTACGTGGTGGCCGGCGCGCTCGCGTTTCCGATGCTCGCGGCGTTCTATTACTGGTTGCCGCTGCTGACCGGGCGCACCGCCGTGCATAACCTTTCGGTGCCGGCGTTCTGGCTCGTGTTCATCGGCTTCAACATGACGTTCTTCATGATGCACCTGACCGGCCTGCTAGGCATGCCGCGGCGCGTCTTCACCTATAGCGGCGACGAAGGCTGGAACTGGCTCAATCTGCTGTCGTCGGTGGGCAGCTTCGTGATGACGATCGGCTTCGCGCTCGTCGTGATCGACATCATCGCGCAGCTGCGTTTCGGCCAGCGCGTGCGACGCAATCCGTGGGATTCGACCACGCTCGAATGGGCGATGCCGATTCCGCCCGCGCCGTACGCATTCGCGTCGATCCCGCACATGGACGCCGAAACCGAAAAGGTGCCCCCTGGCCAGCTAGCGACCTCTCTGGCGCGCGGCGAGGGTTACCTCGGTTTCACGCGCAACGGCTGGCAGGAGACGCTAGGCGTGCATATGACATCGGGCGAGCCCGAACAGCTGATCGTGCTGCCGAACTCAACCTATCTGCCGCTCGTCACCGCGCTCGTGACCGCCGCGGCGGTGCTCGCGATGCTGTTCAAGTTCTATCTGCTGTCGGTCGCATTCGCATTCGTGACGTTTGGCCTCTTCATCTACGCGGGCCAGAGCGCGGGGCACGCGCGCGATTACGGCGCGCTGCCGGTCGGCCGAGGCGTCAGCGTGCCGCCGCATACCGAGGTCGTCGGTTCGCCGTCGTGGCTTTCGATGATCTGCGCGCTGATCGCGAACAGCACGCTGTTCACCTCGCTGATCTTCGGCACGTTCTACCTGTGGATTGCCGCGCCGAACTGGCCGGCAGCCGTGACGCCGCACCCGAACCGCGGGCTCGCGCTCGTCGCGGCCGTCGCGCTCGCGGTCGCCGCAGCCGCCACGCGTGGCTCGTTGCGCGCGGCCGCCGCCGAGCGCAAACCGCACGGCACGATCGGGCTGAGCGCGATCGCGCTGATCGTCGCGCTCATCGCCTGCGTGATGCTGATCAACGGCGTGACACCGAATCCGCGCGAGCATGCGCTCGGCGCGACGGCCGCGGCGCTGCTCACGTACATCGCAGTTCACGCGGGCGTCGGGTTGTTGTTCCTCATCAGCAACGTGCTGCGCGTCGGCGCGGGCTTCGTTTCCGCGCGACGCCTGACCGATCTGCGCCTCACCCGCCTGTGGGTCGATTACACGCTGGCGACGGGCATCATCGCGCTTGGACTCGTGCTCGCGCTGCCGAGCCTCGTCGCCGTGCTGGGAGCCAGACCATGAATGCGCGTCCGCTTTCGCCGCGGCGGTTGTGGTGGCTCGCCGTCGGCTTCGCGATCTGGTGTCTCGCGTTCGTGATCCTGTATGCGCTGCACGCGATCGGCTGCGCGTTCGCGTGGCCCACCGGCCCGCTGCGCGCGAGTCTCGCGATCATTCTGCTGCTGCATCTGATCGCGATCGGCTGGCTATGGCGCTATCGCGCCGCGACCCGCGACCCCGGTCCCGAACGCATCAGCTCGTTCATGCATACCGTCGTCGTCTGGACCCTGATCGCGGCGCTGGTCGCGACCGTGATCACGTTCGGGCCCGCGCTGCTGCTCACCACCTGCGTCTAAACGCGGACTGAGCGCGAGCGGGACCGCCGCACCCGGCATGGAGAAGCACCGATGCAGTCTCGAGATCTCGTGCACAAGGCCGTCTGGTCGGTCATCTATCTACTGTTCATTCTCGCGCCGCTGTTTGCGCTGCTGACCGGCACGCTCCCGCCCGCGCGCAACTTCGGCACCGAATTCTCGGTGGCGCTCGGCTATTCCGGACTCGCGATGATGGGCCTGCAATTCGGCCTCACCGCGCGCTTTCGTCACGTGACCGAGCCGTGGGGCGAGGACGTTATCTATCATTTCCATCGACGCGTGTCGCTGCTCGCGGTCAGCCTGGTCGTCGCGCACCCGCTGATCCTGTTCGCGATCCGCTCGGACAAGGTCGCGATGCCCGGCTCGCTGCTCGAGGTACCGTGGGGCGCGTGGTTCGCGTTCCTGTCGATCGGCTCGGTGATCGTGCTGGTGATCACCGCGCTATGGCGCAAGCAATTGAAGATTCGTTACGAGCTGTGGCATTTGTCGCATATCGGGCTCGCGTTAGTCGCGATCTTCGGCGGCGTGCTGCATATGATCGGCTGGGGCTTCTATCTGACCGATCCGTTCAAGCGCACGCTGTGGATCTGCATGACAGCATTCTGGGTAGCGCTGCTGCTGTACGTGCGTCTGTTCAAACCGCTCTTCATGATCAGGCGTCCGTACCGGATCGCGGAAGTGCGCGCCGAACGCGGCGACACGACGACGCTCGTGATGCAGCCCGACGGCCACGCTGGCTTTCGCTTCAAGCCCGGCCAGTTCGGCTGGCTCAACGTGTGGGGCAGCCCGTTCAGGATCACCGGACATCCTTTTTCGTTCTCGTCGAGCGCCGAGGCCGCGAACGGCCGCGTCGAAATGACGATCCGCAATCTCGGCGATTTCACGAGCCAGGTGAAGACGATCGAAACAGGTCGGCGTGTGTATCTGGACGGACCGTATGGCGCGTTCACGATCGGGCATCCGACCGACATGCACGTGCTGATCGCGGGCGGTATCGGCATCACGCCGATGATGAGCATGATCCGCTCGCTCGCCGATCGCGGCGACCAACGTCCGCTCGTGCTACTGTACAGCGGCAAGACTTGGGACTCGCTGACTTTCCGCGAGGAGCTCGATGCGCTGAAAGCGCGGCTCGATCTGCGCATCGTCTATGTGCTGTCGGACCCGCCCGAAGGCTGGAGCGGGGAAGTCGGGCGCATCGACGCCGCGATGTTCCGGCGACATCTCCCGCCCGAGTTCGCCGATCACGAGTATTTCATCTGCGGCCCGGACGCCATGATGGATGCGATCGAAACGGCGCTCGGCGAAATGAAAGTGCCGCGCATCCGCTACCATTCCGAACGCTACAGTTTCGTCTAGGAGACTTGCGATGCGCCGACTGTTGGCCAACCGTCTCGTCATTGCCACCGGCGTGATCGTCGTGGCGTTGTCGCTTCTATTCGCGTATCTGCGGGTCGGTTCGCTGCATTAGGGCCCGGTTACGCCAATGACGGGCTCGCGGCGCGCTTTTCCTCATGCTCGAAGGTTGAATCGATATGCCCTACTTTTTTGGAATTGGTCTTCACGTTTTCATCGCGATCTTCTTCGCCGTCCACGCGATGCGCAATAACCAGGGCATCTACTGGCTATTCATTCTGTTTGCTTTTCCGCTGCTCGGCAGTGTCGTGTACTTCTTCGCGATCTATCTGCCGGATCTGCGCCACTCGCGCGGCGCGCGGGTGGCCACGCAGGCGATCACGCAATTCGTCGATCCGAATCGCGCGCTGCGTGAAGCGCGCGCCGATTTCGACCGCGCGCCGACCGTGCAGCATCGGATGCGGCTCGGCGAGGCCTTGCTCGCGGCCGGCAATCCGCGCGAAGCGCTCGAACATTTCCAGACCGCGGCGAACGGCCCATTTGCAAACGATCCTGCGCTGCTGCTCGGTCTCGCGCGCTCGCAGTTCGCGCTCGGCGACTACACGGCCGCGGATGCGACGTTGGCGGATCTGTTCTCGGTCAATCCGCGGGCACGCAACCAGGGCGAGCCGGCGCTGCTGAACGCGCGCACGCTGGCCGCGCGGAATGCGCCGGGCGCACGCGCGGCATTCGAACAGGCGCTGACCTGCGCGACCGACGTCGCGCCGCGCTGCCTGTTCGCCGACTGGCTCGCCGCGCAACCGGAAGATGCGGACCGCCGCCGCGCCGGCGCGCTCTATGCGGAAATCGTGCAGGACGCCAAACATTGGCCGCGCCACGCGCGCGAGCATAATCGCGAGTGGCTGCAGCGGGCGCAGGCCGCGTTGGCGGCCGGCGCGGCTCGAGCGTGAGCAAGCCGAGGAGAACTTCGATGCGACGCACGATCCGGTCTTTTGCTTCGGCGCTGTGCGCCGCGCTTGCGGCGATTGCATTCGGTGCCGCCGGGGCTTCGACTTCCGCGCAGGCAACTGGCATGGAGAAACCGTTCGAATGGCCCGCGTCGTTCGTCGTGCTCGGCGATGGCTATCCGCACTCGGGCGATGCATGCCGGCGGCTCGGCGAGTCGGCCGCGACCGTGAACTATCTCGACCATATGGCGATGCTGGTCGGCTGTCCGGGCTCGCGCGACAGCGCCGCCGTGCGCGCGATCGTCGGGCATCAGCGGCGCGCGCGCGTGGTCGGCGAAGCGGAAGGCGTGACGCTGATTTCGATTTCGACTGAAAGCGCTCAGGCCGGCTCGCAGAACGGCCGCGGGCCCGTGAAGGAATCGCCTATCAGCGCGAGCGGCACGTTGCCGTGCGAGCGCGGCAACGGACAGACCAAAACGATGTGCAAGTTCGGCGTCGTGCATCACGGCGATCGATCGACTACGGTCGTGGTCTACTGGCCCGACGGCGCCACGCGGGCGATTTTCTTCGGCGTCAACGGCCGGGTAGTCGGCACGGCCGCGTCCGCGAGCGATCGGCCGATGCCCGGCGACACGCTGACGCGCAAGCATGCCGGCATCAATCTGATTTCAGTTGGCAATGAGCGCTACGAAGTCGAGGACACGGTTCTGTCCGGCGGTTGAATTGCGTTGAAGCACATCGGCGCAAGCCATCCGCGGTCGAACGCCTGATTCGACGCGCGCCGCGTTCATTTCTATCCCCAGTAACGATGACGCTGACGGCACCTGCGGGATCGAACAACGCGCAGGGATTCATCGATCCGCCGACGTCGAGCAGCGCAGGCGTGCGCTCGCAGCAGGCCGCGTATCTGAGCGCGACGCACTACTGCCCGAGCCTCGCGATCCTGAGCGGCGCGAAGTCGTAAGCACGGTCAGCGCGACGCAGTTATCGATGATTCGTTAACGCGTCGCGCAATCGAAGGCACACTCGCTCACTATGCAAGCCCTCACATACCGCCCGACTGCAAAGCATCATCATGCGCATGCCCGCGTGGGACTGCCTGTGGGGACTCGCATACGCATACGCCGCTAGACATCATTCGCAGCGACATGCGCCAGAAAGCCCCGCCGGCAACGACGGGGCTTTTTGTTTTCCACGACCTTTTCCGCTCATCGAACGAAGGATTGCCGCCATGACACAGGAAGCACAGACGCCTGCCGTATCGAAGATCTTTGCGACGCCCATCGATCTATACCGCGTCCTTGCACGCGTATGGGCCGGCGATACGTCGAGCCCCACGCACGCGTGGTCGTCGACGAATCCCGCGCAGAATCATTGCAGCGTTACGTCTCTGATCATGCAGGACTATTTCGGTGGCGAGATTCTGACGACGCGTACGTCGGGGGGCACGCACTTCTACAACCTGATCGACGGCAGCAGATGGGATCTGACGGTCAGCCAGTTTGCCGAACCGATTCCATTCGACGATACGCGTTCGAGTCGTGAGGCGGCGTTCGCTGATACGTCGCGGGAGAAATACGAACTGCTGAAGTCGAGGCTCGCGCAAAGCCAGCTGAAATAAACGCTCAATCAAACACGCGTGGCCGAACTGCATCGATACGC
This sequence comes from Paraburkholderia sp. HC6.4b, assembly GCF_014200875.1. Classification (NCBI taxonomy): domain Bacteria; kingdom Pseudomonadati; phylum Pseudomonadota; class Betaproteobacteria; order Burkholderiales; family Burkholderiaceae; genus Paraburkholderia; species Paraburkholderia sp. HC6.4b. The sequence continues at coordinate 61,554 of NZ_JACHDC010000011.1, read as the reverse complement.
GGTTGGCCACGCCATGTCACCTCAAACAATCACTTCCTGCTTCCCCGGAATGCCTTGCCCGCGCAACGAACACCCGCGCGTTTCAGGCACGTAGATCAACGCAATCGCCCCCACCACGCACGCGGCCATCATGTAATAAGCGGGCACCAGCGCATTGCCCGTATGCGCGACCAGCCATTCGTTCGCCATCGGCGCCGTGCCGCCGAAAATCGACGTCGACACGTTATACGCAATCGCCATCCCCGCGTAACGGACCTGGGTCGGAAACATCGCGGGGAACATCGCCGAGATGCTGGCCAGTTGCGGCACGTACAACAGCCCGAGCACCGCAAAGCCGATGAACGCGCCCGCCACGCCGAGCTTCATCAGCAGGAACATTGGAATCGCCGCGACGAACAGGCCAATCAGCGAAAACCACCAGACGTTCTTGCGTCCCACGCGATCCGAGAACGTGCCCGCGAACGGCAGAAACACCATCATCGCGAGCATGCCGATCAGCGGCACGAGCAGGGACATGTTGTCGCTCATGCCGAGCTGCTTCTGCATGAACGTCGGCATATAGGCGAGCAGCACGTAGTTGACGACATTCAAAGCAACCACGAGTCCGCCGAGCTGAATCAGCGGTTTCCAATAATCGCGCAGCAATGCCTTCAGCGTGACGCAGCTATGCTGCTCCTTGTGCATCGTTTGTTCGAGCTCGCGAAAGACCGGCGTGTCTTCGAGCCTGGAGCGCAGATAGAAACCGATCAGGCCGAGCGGCGCCGCAATCAGAAACGGCAGACGCCATCCCCACGCATGCATTGCCGTGTTGCCGAGCACGACGGAGCAACCGAGCATCAGAAACGCGCCGAGCGAGAAACCCGACAGCGTCGCGAATTCGAGGAAGCTGCCACAAAAGCCGCGCTTATTGTCCGGCGCGTATTCGGCCATGAAAGTCGCCGCGCCGCCATATTCGCCGCCCGTCGAAAAGCCCTGGATCATCCGCAGAACGACGAGGATAACCGGTGCCCACCAGCCGATGCTCGCGTAAGTCGGCACGAGTCCGACCAGCAGCGTTGCGACCGACATCAGGATGATCGTCAACGCGAGTACGTGCTTGCGGCCGAGGCGATCGCCGAGCGGCCCCCAGAACAGGCCGCCAAGCGGACGCACGAGAAACGAAATGGCGAACGTCGCGAGCGCGAACAACGTGGCCTGTGCGGTGCTGCCGGGAAACAACGCGGCCGAAATATAGCTCAGGCCGTAGGCGTAAATACCGTAGTCGAACCACTCGGTCGCGTTTCCGAGTGCCGACGCCGCGATTGCGCGTCGCAGCAAGCTGCGCGCCTGCGGTTGCGCGCTCTGCGCGGTCCATGAATGTACGTAGTGCATGTCTTCTCCTGGGATGTTTCTATGCGACACAGGCAACGTCGCCCGAATCCACGATACCGGCGACCCGCGCTTGCAACGATGTTCTAGGACGATGCAGGCATCGGGGTTTTCCATAAAGGCTGCAACGGATGCGGTAATCCGTACGCGTGCGTCGGCGACGCGTCGCGCGCGTTCGGGAAAAACAACATGATTGGCGTCGCGCAGTACTCTCAGCGCATCAGCAACGGCAGCGTCATCAAATGACCCTGCTGTGGCCTCGCCTCGTTCTCGCCGCAAAGGCGCAAGCACATCCACGCGGTCGCGAGGTTGCTGCTCACTACCGGCTTGCCGATGGCGGCTTCGATTCGCGCGATGATCGGCGCAGCTCTCACCGCGGTGCACGAAATAAACAGCGCATCGGAGTCGGGCGCTGTCGCGTCGCGCGCGAAGGCGACGATATCGTCGTGCGAAATCCGTGCCATCTCCCGGTCGTCGGTCAGACCCAGGCATGAGAAGCGGTCGATCGCAAAGCCTTGCGCGGCAAAGTACTCGAACATCGGCCGACTGGTTTCGGCGGTGTACGGCGTCAGCACGCTGATACGCCGCGCGTCCAGCGTGCTCAGCGCAGTGACCGCGGCAGCGGTCGGGGTGAGGACTTTGGCCGATGGCTTCGCCGCATGAATGGCGCGCTCGATCTGCGCATCGCCGATCATCACGGATGCCGACGTGCACGAATACATCACGACGTCGAGCGTTTCGTCAGGCAGGATCAGCGCCGCGCCCGCGCTCAGCGATGGCTGCATCGCGCGCAGATTGTCGGGCGTCACCGGGTTCGCATACGGCACGCGATTCACATAGATGCCGATACGCTCGTTTGCGACGAGTGCCGCGAAGTCCGGCTCGGTCGTGTGATCGGTTGCGAGGATCAGGAGGCCGATACGTTTGTCGAAAGCGCGTTCGATCAGATGCGGCGCGCGTTCGAACTGTCGAATAGTTATTTGCATCGTTCAATGCCCCGGAGCCGGAAAACGCTTTTCAAGGAGTCGCACACCGGCCACCGCGATCAGGCTGATGATCAGGAACAGCACGCCGACAAGCGTCATCGGCTCCAGATAGCGGTAATCCGTATTCGCGATGATCTTTGCCTGATTCATCAATTCGAGGACCGTGATCGCCGACAGTAACGGCGTCTCCTTGAACATGGAGATCAGATAATTGGCGAGCGCGGGCACCATCGGCGGCACCGCTTCGGGCAGGATCACGTGCTGCCACGTTTGCGCGGGACTCAGGTTGCAGGCCTTTGCTGCTTCCCATTGCCCGCGTGGAATGTTTTCGATGCCGGCGCGATAAACCTCAGCCGCATACGTCGCGTAGTGCACGCCGATTGCGAGCACACCGGCCGCGAGCGCCGGCATCCGTATGCCGATGTCGGGCAGCACGTAGAACACGAAGTACAACTGCACGAGCAGCGGCGTGCCGCGAATGAAACTCGCGATCGCCGACGTGGCGCGCGACACCGCGCGATTCGGCGCCAGCCGCAAAATGGCAATCGCCATGCCGACCACGGCCGCCACCACCGCGCCGAGCAAAGTAGCGAGCACGGTGATCTCCAACCCTTGCAGCAGGGTCGGCAGAATCTCGCGCACGAAGCTCCAGTCCCATTCCATTCGTCTATCTCCTGATGCGGTCGAGACCGAAACTCATCCGGCTTTCCAGCTTGCGCATGCCGAACGAGATCAGACAGGCCATGGCGAAGTACAGCGCGAGAATCGTCGCGAACGGGATCAACGTATTGCCGGTTTGCGAGCGCACCACCTGCGCCTGGAACGTCATGTCGCCGAGCGAGATCAGCGACACGACGGCCGTGCCCTTCAGCAGCTCGATCGCGTTGTTGCCGAACGTGGGCAGCATCAGCGGCAAGGCCTGTGGCAAGATCACGTGCCGCATGCGCTGATAGCGGGAAAGATTCAGCGCAATGCAGGCGCTGCGCTGCTCGTGGCCGATCGCGGCGACCGCGCCGCGCACCACTTCAGCGCCATACGCGCCGACGTTCAAACCGAGCGCGAGCACGCCGGCCTGCAGCGGCGTCAGCGTGAGGCCGGCCATCGGCAACACGAAATACGCCCAGAACAGCTGCACGAATATCGAGGTGCCGCGAAAAAACTCGATATACGACGTGGCCAATGCCCGCACCACGAAGAAACGCGACAGGCGCCCGAGTCCAGCGACGAATGCCATCACGAGCGCGAGGACCGCGCCCATCAGCGTCAGTTCGACGGTTGTCTGCGCTCCCTGCAGAATCAGCTGCAAATAGCCGGACCAGTGGTTCATCGACGCACCTCGCGCACAATGTGTCATGGGCCATGCGCGCTATCGCGTTGCGCGCATGGCGTCTTATCGCGGACTCAGTTCTTCGCCGCGCACAGTTTCTCGCGGCTCGTCGACATTGCGGCCTTCGCCGAGAAGCCATAGGGCTCGACGATCTTCGCGAACTCGCCGGACTCCTTCATCTTCTTCAGCTCGACGTCGAATGCATCGCGCAGCGCGGTGTCCTGCTTGCGGAACGCGACGCCGTCGCACTGCACCGGCGTGTTCTGCACCGGCGCGATCGATTCGAGGTTCGGGTCTTTCGCCTTTGAGAGCAGATCGGTGATCGACAGCAGCGGCAACGCGAACACGTCGATGCGGCCGTCCTGCAGCATCTTCAGACCGCTTTGCCCATCCGGCACGATGATCACGCGATCGGTCGGAATATTCGCGGCGGTCGCGAGCTTCTGTTCGGTCGTGCCGCCTTCCACACCGAGCACCGCCTTCGGATCTTTCGCGATTTCCTCGTAGGTCTTGATGCTCTTCGTGTTGCCTTTCTTGACCGCGAACGCTTCGACCGCGCATAACACCGGCTGCGAATAAGCGACGGCCGCGCAACGCTGCGGCGTCATGAACAGCCCCGCCGCTATCGCGTCATGCCGCCCGGCCGCGAGGCCCGGAATCATCGCGCCATACTCGGAGACCGACGCGACGACGTCGTTGACGCCGAGCTTCTTGAACACCGCACGCGCGACGTCCGGCGCCGCGCCCGTCACCTTGCCGTCGGCGCCGACTGCGGTGAAAGGCGGTTCGTTCGCGATCGCGATCCGCGCGAAGCCTTGCTGGCGCAGCTGCGTGAGCTTGTCGTCGGCGGCATGTGCGAGGCTCGCGAGCGTCAGCAGCGACAACCCTCCCGCAATCAGAATCCCCTTTAGCTTCATGATTTTTGGCTCCTAAGGCGTAGTGGTATGACGTAGTAGTGGGTGACGTGCAGCGTGGGAAAAGCAATCTCTTACGGCTCTGCTCAGATTCGATGTCCCGCGGCGAGGATCTTGCGCAGGAACGTCTGAGTCCGCTCGTGCGTCGGATGCGTGAAGATGTCCTCGGGCTTGCCTTCCTCGACGATCCTGCCGCGGTCGAAGAACAGCACGCGGTCGGCGAAGTCGTGCGCGAAGCCCATTTCGTGCGTGACGAGCAGCATCGTCATGTCGGTCTCACGCGCGAGCCGCTGCATCACGTTCAGGACTTCCTCGACGAGCTCAGGGTCGAGCGCGGACGTCACCTCGTCGAACAGCATGATCCGCGGTGCGAGCGCGAGCGCCCGCGCGATCGCCACGCGCTGTTTCTGCCCGCCCGACAGTTGCGCGGGACGGCTCTTCGCCTTATCGGCCATGCCGACCATGTCGAGCAGTTCGAGCGCGCGCCTCTGCGCCGACTCACGGCTCTCGCCCTTCGTCAGCATCGGCGCGAGCGTCACGTTGTCGAGCACGCTCTTGTGCGGAAACAGATTGAAGTGCTGAAACACCATGCCGATCTTCTCGCGCATCTTTTGCAGATGCCGTTCGTTCGCGGGCACCATCTGGCCGCCGCGCGGCATATGGAACAACTGTTCGCCGTCCACTTCGATATGGCCGCCGTCGATCGTTTCCAGCGTCATCAGGATGCGCAGGATCGTCGTCTTGCCCGATCCCGACGGACCGATCAGCGCGAGCTTCTCGCCGGGCATCACGTCGAGCGACAGTTCGTCGAGCACGGTCAGCGCGCCATATCGTTTCGTGATCCGGTCGAGCCGGATCAATGGCTTGCTCGCCGGGCTTTCGTCTCGGCGCGCCGGTGTGCTTGCGGAGGCGACCGCGCGCTCCTCGGAGGAAAGACTTGCCGGGGCGATGCCTGAAGCGCTCAACAGATCGGTAACTCGCGCGGTGTTCATATCGATTCGGTCCCGTTCGTCGTACGTGTGGTGCGAACCAGAATACGCAGCCATATTTGCGATCCAGATTGCTCTAGAACAATTCTTTTTACGCGCGGACAAGGGCGGCGCAGCGTGCACTGCAACAAACATCCAGCGTCCGTCGACAACGTCACGAACATTGAACTAGCACATTCAGCGGCGTTTTTTCGCGGCATTAGACTGCGGCGAGAGATACCCGTGGACGCCCCGTTCACTTGCACCGGGCGCCACTTTCCGCAACGACGTCACGCTCAGAGAGAGGGGAAGATGTCAGATACGACGCAACACGAATCGCGAATCGCGGCGCCCGTCGTGCGCCTGCCGTTCGAACGCGACGAATACGCCGCGCGTCTCGCGAAAACGCGCAAGGCCATGCAGGCGGCCGGCATCGAACTATTGATCGTGTCGGACCCGACCAATATGGCCTGGCTCACCGGCTATGACGGCTGGTCGTTTTACGTGCATCAGTGCGTGCTGCTCGCGCTGGATGGCGAGCCGGTCTGGTTCGGCCGCGGTCAGGACGCGAACGGTGCCAAGCGCACCGTCTTCATGCAGCACGATCAGATCGTCGGCTATCCGGATCATTACGTGCAATCCACCGCGCGTCATCCGATGGACTACCTCGCGCGCGACGTGATCGCCGCACGCGGCTGGGCCAACGCGAAGATCGGCGTCGAAATGGACAACTACTATTTCAGCGCCGCCGCTTATCGCTCGCTCGTCGCGCATTTGCCGGACTCGAAATGGCAGGACGCAACCGGCCTCGTCAACTGGCAACGCGCGGTCAAATCCGCGCGCGAGATCGAGTACATGCGCGTGGCCGCGCGCATCGTCGAGAAGATGCACGCGCACATCGTCGAGCGAATCGAGCCGGGCATGCGCAAGAACGACCTCGTCGCGGAGATCTACTCGGCAGGCATTACCGGCATCGACGGTTATGGCGGCGACTATCCGGCGATCGTGCCGCTGCTGCCGACCGGCGCCGACGCGGCCGCCCCGCATTTGACCTGGGACGACACGCCGTTCGCGAAGGACGCCGGCACGTTCTTCGAAATTGCCGGCTGCTTCAAGCGTTATCACTGCCCGCAGTCGCGCACCGTGTACCTCGGCAAGCCGCCGAAGCATTTCATCGAGGGCGAGCGTGCGGTGGTCGAAGGGATTGAGGCAGGGCTCGCCGCGGCGAAACCGGGCAATACCTGCGAGGACATCGCCAATGCGTTTTTCGCGGTGCTGCATAAATACGGCATCGAGAAGAACAGCCGCTGCGGCTATCCGATCGGCGCGAGCTATCCGCCGGACTGGGGCGAGCGCACGATGAGCCTGCGCCCTGGGGACAAGACCGTCCTCGAACCCGGCATGACGTTTCACTTCATGCCGGGCCTGTGGCTCGACGACTGGGGCCTCGAAATCACCGAGAGCATTCTGATTACGCGGACCGGCGTCGAGACCTTTTGCAGGACGCCACGTAAGCTGTTCGTCAAACCGTGATTGCGCGGGCGTCGTGCCCGCGTGAACTCGCGAAGCACGACGCCCGTTTCAACGAAAGGGGAAACATGCTTCCGAAAACGATGAAGGCCGTCGTGCTGACCGCGCACGGTGGCCTCGACAAACTGGTCTATCGCGACGACGTGCCGGTGCCCTCGTGCGCGGCTGGCGAGGTACTGATCGACGTCACCGCATGCGGTCTCAACAATACCGACGTGTGGGTCCGCCAGGGCGCCTACGGCACCGAGGACGATCCGCAAGCGGTGTCGACGTGGCGACGCGGCCGCTCGACGCTGACGTTTCCGCGCATTCAGGGCGCGGATATCGTCGGACGCGTGGTCGCGGTGGGTCGCGGCGTCAGCGACGCGCGTATCGGCGAGCGCGTGATCGTCGACGCGTCGATCTACAACCGCGACGACGACAGCCTCGCCGATATCGACTACATCGGCCACGGCCGCGACGGCGGCTACGCCGAATACACGGCCGTGCCCGCGGAAAACGCGCATCGGGTCGACTGCACCTATTCCGACGCCGAACTCGCTACGTTCTGGTGCGCTTATCACACCGGCGAGCAAATGATCGAACGCGCGGCCGTCAAGCACGGCGAAACGGTGCTGATTACCGGCGCGTCCGGCGGCGTCGGCTCGGCCATCATCCAGCTATGCCGCGCGCGCGGCGCGATTCCGTATGCGGTGGTCAGCAAGGGTAAGGAAGAGGCCGTGCTAGCGCTCGGCGCGCAAGGGGTGATGCTGCGCGATAGTAGCGATTTCGTCGCGGACGTCGAACGGATGACCGAGGGGCGGGCCGTCGATGTAGTCGCCGATCTTGTCGGCGGGGCGCTGTTCGGCAAGCTGTTGAACGTGTTGCGGCCTGAGGGACGATATACGACCGCGGGCGCGATCGCGGGGCCGGTCGTGCAGCTCGATCTGCGCACGATGTATCTGAAGCAGTTGCAGTTGAATGGATCGTCGCAGGGCACGCGTGGCGCGTTCAAACGCGTGCTCGACTATATTCAGAACGGGACGATCCGGCCGGTTCTGGCGGCGACTTATCCGTTGTCGAAGTTTCATGATGCGCAGACGCGGTTCATGGAGAAGCGCTTTGTGGGAAATATCGTTGTGATTCCGGATCGGCATTATGGCGGCGAAGCCGCGCATTAAGTCTCGGTAACTCTCGTTGCAATAGGAATATGCGAGCCCGCTCATCAAGGCGGGCTTTTTTCGCGCGTGTCAATTATTGTCAATGTTTGTCAAAACGACTCCATCTCAAATTAAAGCAGTTGACCGTGACTCCTTCGGATGATTAATTCGTCGGGTGTTTTCTGGAAAATCAGAAGAGGTCAAATGGAGCGACAGAAACAGGAAGGAACCGGTGGCAAGGAAGAGTGCTTGCTTTGCCGTATCCTCTATTCGGTATACTCAAACTTTCCGCCAATGCCATCCGCAATGGCGCTGAACGTCGAAACCGGCGAATGGTTTCCGCAGGATCGGCTTCGCTCGTATTCGACCGGTTACGCAATGGGCAAAGCCCTGGGTTACGCATGGGCGTGCGATTGTCGCGGGCGCGCGCAACAAGCGGACGACGTTAGCATGGCACGCTCGCAATATGGCAGCAGCCCGCCCATACCGCAGAATCTGGGCAATGCCCAGCCGTTCGAGTATTCTGACACTTCGACAGGCGGAGATGTGACGATCCTTGGTGCACGCGGTGTGAGCGAACGGCAAGAGATCGAGTGCGAGATGGAATATGAGCGCAATATGATCGCGTGCAAGATGCTGTCAAAAACATACGGCGGCGATTTGAGAACTCGCTTTGCGTGCGAGCAACGTGCTTTTGAAACATACAACCAGTGCAGAGGCTATTGATGGTCCGAGACCTTGCTGTCGTCTTTATCTACGACGACGACACGAATACGCTCAAAATGAGCAACGTGTCGCGTCGTGCTATTCAATCAACCCTGGATCGGGCGATGTTCCTCGATATTCCTGAAGCACCGGAAACTCCGTTGGATGACGAATCGGCCCGCAAGCTTGGAGCGCTGGCACTTCGATGTCTAGGCGAAGCGCATCCGGATCTGGCCGCGCGACTGAATCTTTCAGCGCCAAAGTAGCTGTTCTTGCGATCTCAGGTCGCGCTATTTTTCGGCCTTTTCGTTCTGTCGATCCATTATGTCCACCCATACCCCTATCCGTGGACGGAAAGCGAGGCGCTCGCATGGTGGCGTGCTTCGGATTCTATATTTCGTAGTGTGGATGACTATTGAATTGATCGTGGCAGCGCTTGCCTATGTAGCCATCATGAAGCTATGGCGGCACTACCGCACGAAGTAAATGAAAGCCCCGACCATGAACCGAATCGCAGCAGCCGGGGCTCTCGTTCACCTCACTTGATCAAAGCGAAGCAGCCGGCGTAAACACCTGCGACGCCACCTCATCCACCGCCTCGCGCGTCAGCTTCACGATCTCGTCCACGTCGCCGCGCGACGTCACCAGCGGCGGCGCAAAGCCGAGAATGTCGCCGTGCGGCATCGCCCGCGCGATCAGTCCGCGCTGCATCGCGGCAGCCGACACACGCGGCCCGACCTTCAGCGCCGCATCGAACGGCGTGCGGACATCCTTGTCGGCCATGAACTCCAGCGCGGCCAGCATGCCCACGCCGCGCACTTCGCCGACGAGCGGATGCGAGTCGAACGCCGCATGCAATTGCTCCAGCAGATAAGCGCCGGTTTGCGCCGCATTCTGCATCAGGTTCTCGCGTTCGAGAATCTCGAGGTTGGCGAGCGCCGCCGCCGCGCAGATCGGATGGCCCGAATAGGTCCAGCCATGCCCCAACGCACCCGATTCCTGCGATGCCTTATCGATCACGTCCCATACGCCTTCGCTGACGATCACGCCGGACAGCGGCGCGTAAGCACTCGTCAAACCCTTCGCGACAGTGATCAGATCGGGTTGAATGCCGTAGTGCTGCGCACCCATCTTCGAGCCGAGCCGGCCGAAACCGCACACCACTTCGTCGCAGATCAACAGGATGTCGTGCTTCTTCAGCACCTGCTGGATCGCGGGCCAGTAACCGGCCGGCGGCGGTACGATGCCGCCCGTGCCCATCACCGGTTCGCCGATGAAGGCCGCGATCGTATCGGCGCCTTCGCGCGCGATCAGTTTTTCGAGTTCGTCGACGCAGTACGCGACGAACTGCGTTTCATTCATACCGGCCGGCGCGCGACGATACCAGTGCGGACACACGGTATGCTTGACGCGCTCGATCGGCAGATCGAAGAACTGGTGGAAGCTCGGCAATCCCGTGAGACTGCCGGTGACGATGCCCGAGCCGTGATAGCCGCGCTCGCGCGAAATGATCTTCTTCTTGTTCGGGCGGCCCTTCACATTGTTGTAGTACCAGACGAGCTTGATCTGCGTTTCGTTCGCGTCCGAACCGGACATGCCGTAGTACACCTTCTTCATGCCCTGCGGCGACCAGTCGATGATGCGCGACGACAGCTCGATGATCGTATCGGTCGAGTGGCCGACATACGTGTGGTAATACGCGAGTTTCTTCGCCTGCTCGTAAATCGCTTCGGCCACTTCGGTGCGGCCGTAGCCGATGTTCACGCAATAAAGGCCGGCAAATGCATCGATAAAAGTCTTGCCTTGATGGTCCTCGATGCGGATACCTTTCGCGCCGGTCACGATCCGGCCCGGCAGCGCGCCGCTCGCGTGATCGTGCGCGTGCGTCGACGGATGCATGAAATGCGCGCGATCGGCGCTCAGTAGTTGATCGAATTGAGTCATGGGTCGCTCCTTCGTGTGATGTCTGGATGAATGAATCGGTAGGTTCAGGCCATTGCGTCCGTCGCCATCGCATGTGCAGCGGCACGAGCGGGGGCGCTGTCGCTGACCGGCAAGCCAAGCTGGCCAAGGCAGAAATAACGTGTCTCGACGAACGGCTCGAAGCCTTCGACGCCGCCTTCGCGTCCAAGCCCCGACGACTTGATGCCGCCGAACGGAATCGGTGCGCCGGTGAATTTCGCGCCGTTGATGGACACCATCGCGAAGTCGAGTCGGCGGATCAGTTGAAACACGGTGTTCAGATCTTTCGCGCACACGTAGGCGGCAAGTCCATACTCGGTGTCGTTCGCGCGTTCGACCACTTCGTCGAGCGAATCGAACGGCGTGACCGCCGAGATCGGCGCGAAATTTTCTTCGTCGTAAATGCGCATGCCGGGCGCCGCATCGGCGACCACGGTCGGCTCGAAGAACCAGCCGCCGCGCTCGTGCGCCGCGCCGCCTACCGTGACGCGCGCACCCTTCTCACGCGCGTCGGCGACGCGCTGCACGGTCGTGTCGAACGCGGCCTGGTGCATCAGCGGGCCGACGTCCACGTTCGGGTCGAATGCGCCGCCCACTTTCAACGCCTTCACGGCATCGCTATATCGCGCGACGAACGCTTCATACAACGAACGCGCGACGAAGATCCGGTTCGCCGCGCAGCAGTCCTGGCCCGAGGTCTGGAACTTCGCCGCGACCGCGACGCGCACGGCGTGTTCGAGGTCCGCATCTTCGGTCACGATGAAAGGCGCGTTGCCGCCCAGTTCGAGCGCGGTCTTCTTGATGCCTGCCCGTGCGGCCGTTTGCATCACTAGCGCGCCGACACGCGTCGAGCCGGTGAAGCTGACCGAGCGCACGCGGCTATCTGAAACCAGCGTTTCCATCGCCATTTGCGGCTCGCCGAGCACGACGTTGAACACGCCGGCCGGAAAGCCCGCTTCTTCGGCGAGTTGCGCGAGCGCGAGCGCGGAGAACGGCGTCTCGTGTGCGGGCTTCGCAACCACCGTGCAACCGGCGGCGAGCGCGGCGGCGGCCTTGCGGGTGAGCATCGCGCACGGGAAATTCCACGGCGTGATCAGCGCGGCCACGCCGACCGGCTCGATGATCGTGCCCAGATGAGCGCCATCGATATGCGTCGGAATCGTGCGCCCATTCAGGCGCCGCACCTCATGCGCGAACCATTCGACGAAGCTCGCGCCATACGCAATTTCGCCGCGCGCTTCAGCAAGCGGCTTGCCCTGTTCGAGCGACAGAATCGCGGCGAGATCCTGCTGATGACGCAGAATCAGCTCATGCCAGCGCAACAGCAGCGCCGAACGTTTGGCGACCGGCACCCAGCGCCACGTGTCGAACGCGCGCTGCGCGGCATCGACCGCCGCGGTGATCTGCGCCGCGTCGAGCATCGGCACATGGCCGAGCACTTCCTGATTCGCGGGATTCTGCACCGCGACGCTCGCGGCGCTCGCGCTATGAACCCAGCGTCCATCCACGTAGCACAGCGATTTGAATAAGACCGGATGACCCAGCAACATGACGACCTCCTCTGTGCGATGTCTGCTATCACTGTAGGTCCGGCGGCACTGCGGTTTTTTTTGTTGTCGCTTCTCGAAGACTACGTTTTTTCTGCAATTCGCCGCATGGTTATCGTTTTTTCGGGTGGGGCTTTTCGTCGTACGTCGACCGCAAGTAGCGCGCCACTCAGCCGTTCTCGCCAATCGATTGTTCCGCCCATTCGGGCAAGCCTTCGGCCCCGCTTTTCACCACCTTCGTGACGATATAGGTGAAGTACTTTTCGATGCCCAATTCGTCGGTCAGCAACGTATCGATGAAGCGCTGATAGTGGTCGATATCGCGCGACAGCACCTGCATCACATAGTCGACACCGCCACCCGTCGCGAGGCATTGCACGACTTCGGGCGCGGCCGCGATGCGCTCCTCGAAGCGCCGCATGTCCGGCGCGGTATGACGCGCGAGCGTGACCTCGACCACCACGCGGCTGCCTTTGAACGCGCGCACCCAATCGATATCCGCGCGATACGCGCGAATCACGCCCTCTTCTTCGAGGCGCTTCACGCGCTCCCATGCCGGCGAAATCGACAGATTGATTTCTTCGGCGAGGCGCGACTTCGTGATGCGTCCATCGCGCGCGAGAATGCGCAAAATCGCGAGATCGTAGCGGTCGAATTTCATCACGCGTTCAGACGCGTTACCGGTATGCCTCGTTCGAGCACGTCGGCGACCACCGCAACCGTGTCGCCAATCCGCACGAGCCCCGGAAAATGCCGCGCGGCCAGCATGCCGCCGCGTCGCGCGCGATATTCGATCGGCGCGGCGCCGGTGCGCTTCGCGTCGTAGATCCGCGCGATCACCTCGCCGCCGTCGACCATGTCGCCGAGGTCCTTGCACAGTTCGAGCAGGCCGTCGTGCTCGCTCGTCGTGTAGCAGGTGCCGTCGGGCATATCGAGCAGCGTCGTCGTGCGCGGCGCGCTCGCGCTCGAGTGACCCATTGCTTCGTCTTGCCTGATGATTCCCGCATGCTGCAGAAAGCCGCGCACACCACGCTCCGTAATCGCCACGCTCTGCACGGTCGCCGTGCCACCACCCCCGAGTTCGGTCGACACGAACACCTTGCCCGCTTCCTCGACGGCCGTGTCGTAAAGGCCGACGCTATCGAGTTCGAGCATCCGCATCGAGTACGGCGCGCCGAATGCGCGCATTGCTGCCTCGCAGCGCGCCTGCTGCGTCGTGTCGGGCAGCACGTGAATCGCGGCGAACGGCACGAAGTCGAGCGTGCGGCCACCCGCGTGCAGATCGAGCACATAGTCGGCGAGCGGCAGCAGATAGCGCTGAAAATAATCGGCGATCTTCTCGGTCACGGTGCCGTCCGGCTTGCCCGGAAAGCTGCGATTCAGATTGCCGTGATCGATCGGCGACGTGCGCGTGCCCGCGCGAAACGCCGGAAAATTCATGAACGGCACGATGATCACGCGCCCGCGTACGTCACTCGCCTTCAACGTGGCGGCGAGCTTCGACAGCGCAATCGGCCCTTCGTATTCGTCACCGTGATTGCCGCCCGTTAGCAGCGCGGTCGGTCCCTCGCCGTTGCGGATCACGGTGATGGGGATCATCTCCGCGCCCCATGCGGAGACGTCGTGCGAATGAGGCAGCTTCAGGAAACCATGCTGTTCGCCGTCGGCGTTGAAATCGACCGTCGGTTGAATCGGGGATGCCCGCATCTGTACTACTCCTTCGTGAGCCACTTGCGCGGCGTATTGCCGTTCATCGCGCGTCATTTAGGCGGCGCGTCGTTGCCAAATGTGGTTCCCGCCTTTGCGGCACGCGCGCGCTGCAATGCGAGCGCGGCGATAGCGGTGTCCTGCGCGCCGGTTCCGGTCAGATCGCAGATCGTCACGTCGGCGTCGCTCGTGCGGCCCGCGGCCTGTTTCGCGATCACCTGGCCCAATTCGACGATCGCCGCATCGTCACGCATCGTGCCCGCGGCGAGCGCGTGATGCAGTTCGCCGAGCACGCGCGTTTGCTGCGCGCGGTCGCATACGTAGCGCGCCGCCGCCAGCGCGGCCGGCGCGATTTCGTTCTTGTGCTCGGCGTCCGAGCCCATCGCAGTGATGTGCAGGCCCGGATGCAGATCGGCGGCGTCGATCAGCGGCGTGCGGCTCGGCGTGGTGGTAATCGCGACGTCCGCTTCGGCGAGCGCGTCATGAACGCTGGCCGCGACATCGCATCGCACGCCGAGCGTGTCGTTCACTTCCGCGGAGAAACGCAGCGCGCTCGCCGCGTCGCGCGCCCAGACGCGTATGTGTTCGACGCGGCGCACCAGCATCAAGGCCCGCAGTTGCAGACGCGCCTGCTCGCCCGCGCCGATCACCGCGACCTGCGGCGTGTGCGCTTTCGCGAGCCAGCGCGCCGCGACCGCGCCGGCGGCCGCCGTGCGTATGGCGGTCAGATAGCCGTTGTCGAGCAGCACCGCTTCGGTCAGCCCGGTCTTCGCCGACAACACCAGCATCAGACCATTCAGGCTCGGCAGACCGAGCGACGGGTTGTCGAAGAAACCTGGACTGACCTTGATCGCGAAGCTGTCGAGGCGCGGCAGCCACGCGGTCTTCACGTCGACTTCGCCGTTATGCGCGGGCAGATCGAGCCGCAGGATCGGCGGCATCGCGACCGCCTCGGTCGCGAGCGCGACAAAGGCGGCTTCGATCTGATCGATGGCCGCGATATCGAGCGGCACGAGTTTGCGAAGCTCGGCTTCGCCAAGGAGCGTGATCGAGGTCATGATGGGGTGTGTGAGTTCGGTGACGGCGCGGCTTGGGAGGTTTCGTTGCCGATGATCCGCCGATGCAGATTCATATCGATGTTCGCGCCCGTCACGACGAGCACGAGCGGCCCGCGCGCGATGCGTTCAGTGGGCAGCGCGTGATCGAGCACCGCGGCAATCCCCACCGCCGCCGCGCCTTCGACGACGAGCCGTTCCTGCCGATACGCATGCGCGATGCCGCGCGCAATCGACGCCTCGTCGAGCAGCACGGTCTCGTCGATCAGATCGCGCGTCAGCGCATACGTATAGCGGTTTTCGAGTCCGATGCCACCGCCGAGCGAATCGGCGAGCGTGTCGACTTCCTCGACCAGCACCGGCCGACCGGCGGCGAGACTCGCATGCATCGCGGCGCCGCGCGCCATCGTGACGCCTGTCAAGCCAATCGTGGGATTGGTGCTTTTCGCCGCCAGCGCGATGCCGGCAAACAGCCCGCCGCCCGACAACGGCACCACGATGTTCGCGACATCGGGCAAGGCCTCGACGATTTCGAGCCCGATCGTGCCCTGTCCGGCGATCACGCGCGGATCGTCGAATGGCGGCACGTACGCATAGCCTTCTTCGCGCGCGAGCCGCAATGCTTCGTGCTCGGCCTCGTCCTGACTTTGGCCGGTAATGCGCACGTGCGCGCCGAGCGCCCGTACCGCGTCGACCTTGTTGGCGGGCACGAGGCGCGACAGACACACGGTCGCGTCCATACCGAGCGCGCGCGCCGCATGCGCGAGCGCGCGGCCATGATTACCGGTCGATGCGGTCACCACGCGAGTGCAGCCCTGCTCGGCCAACTGCGCGAGCGCATTGGTCGCGCCGCGCAGCTTGAAGCTGCCGGTCGGCTGCACGGTTTCGAGTTTCAGATAAACCGGCGTGCCCGCGTGCGCCGACAGCCTCGGCGATTCGACGAGCGGCGTACGGCACACGCGACCGTCGATACGGCTGCGCGCGCGGTAAATGTCGGCTAACGAAAGATTGGCTGACAATGGAACGGTTGACGATGGAACGGACATGCACCAGGCCCTGCATCAAAGAGGTCGATTCGCTATTCGATGCGGGCACGGCTATCGCAGATAAACGCAGTGACTCGCGACCGCATCGCTTTCCATGCAGCCCAGTCTAGTGTTCTAAAAAAGGATTTTTATTGTCCTAGTTCATTTCGGTCAGCGCGTTACGCAATTCGCGCACCGGCGCGATCAGGCGAAATCGTGCACCTGCGGGTACTGCTCGAACACGTCGCGCATCGTTTCGAGCGCGGCTTTATAGGCGTCTTCGCTGACCTCGGCGCCGACGCAAACCCGCACCGCGTTGGGCCGGTCGGCGTCGCGCACGAGAAACGGATCGGGCGACGTGACTGCGATGTCGCGGTTGCGCAGTTCGCGCACCAGCCGATCGGTGCGCCAGTGATCGGGCACCCGCAGCCACGCCGATAGCGCCTGCGGATGCGCGCCCAGCACATATTTACCGAGCGTCTGCTGCAATTGCGACTGACGCCGCCCGAGCCGCTCGCGCTGAATTTCGACGAGCCGCGCGGCCGTGCCGTCGACAACCCAGCGCGTGGCGACCTCGGCCATCGGCGGCGTCGCCATCCAACTGCTCACGCGCAGCACGCTCTCGGCGCGCAGCGCGAGCCGGCGCGGCGTCGTCATATAACCGATGCGCAAGCCGGCCATCACCGACTTCGTAAAACTCGTGCAGTAGAACGCAAGATCCGGAATCAGGCTCGAAATGGGCGTGGAATGTTTGGCCGGCAACGGCCCGTACACGTCGTCCTCGATCACGTATACGCCATAGCGTTCGGCGATTTTCGCAATCGCGCGACGCCGTGAATCGGGCATCAACGCGACGGTCGGATTGTTCAGCGTCGGTGTGCAGACGAGCGCCGAGATGCGCTCGCTGTCGCACATCTCCTCGAAATGCTCGGGGTGAATGCCGTACTCGTCGATCTCGAGGCCCTTCAGCGTGAAGCCGAGCACGTTGGCCGAACCTATCACGCCGTGATCCGTCAGGCTTTCGCACAGCACGGTGTCGCCCGGCCCCACCAGCGAAGCGAGCGCGAGAAAAATGCCGTGGGCGGCGCCGTTCGTGACGAGCAGCGTATCGGCCGAAGCCGGCATGCCGAGCGACGCGAGCCATGCAATACCCGCCTGGCGATGATGCTCGAAGCCCGCGATCGGCCGGAACGCGCGAATCCACGGCTGATCGTCGAGCGTCGACAGCGTCGCGCAGACCTTGCGCCACATCGCGTCATGCTCGGACGTGTGAATGATGCGCGCGATCGAAAAGTCGACCACCGAACGCTCGGCCGTATCGAGCATGTAGCTCGACATCGTTTCGGTGACGCGCGCCGCGACGAAGCTCCCGCGCCCGACCTCGCAGCGGATCAGGCCTTGCCGCTCCAGTTCCTTGTACGCGTTGGTCACGGTCTGCACGCTGATCGCGAGTTCGGCGGCGACGTCGCGTTGCGGCGGCAGGCGCGCGCCCGGCGGCAGCGACGTGTTCTCGATGTCGCCGGCAATCGCCTTGACCAGTCGCTTGTATTTCGATTCCACGCCGTGCACCGCGCGCACGGCCTCGCGCCACTGCTCGATCACCGCTGCTCCTATGTTGTGGTGGATGCTGGCGCCGTGAGGAGTCGGCGTCGTCTCGCCTAATCTCCCATAGTGCGGCAGAAACGGGGGAGGAAATTAATGTCCTAGGGCATTTAACGCGAAAAAATGTGGGGCAGGATCTCGCCAAGCGGCGCCATCCAAGGATGACGGTTGAACGAGGCCACCTATTCCAGCGTCGCCAGTTCAACATGGAAAACGCGTGAGTGGACGTTATGTGGCTTGCGTGAGGTGGCGTGCGGCGGCAGAGAATTGGCCACCATTCGCGGGTACGAGTCCTATCATTCAACCATTCACAATTCGCGAATCGCGATGCACATACAGCAGTCAATGCTCCGGTCATACGTCTGCTGGTGTTTTTGTATTCAACTCGCGAACAGGAGGATAAGGTGTCGCCCCCTATTTTCTGGCGGGCAACTCAGACCCGCGTGATCGTCGTACTGGCAGCGCTGCTGGGGTTGGCATGTTTCGCCGATCCGGCGCACGCCGATCCTCCCAGCAACCCTGGTGTACCGACCTCCGTCGCCATTGGGCAATCGGTCATATGTCAGCCCGTCTCCACGACCAGGCCGCAGCCGGTGCTTCCAAAGGGATTTACAGAGCGGATTTTATACAGCGGTTGTCTCAATCAGCCGACGGCAATCAGTTTCAACGCAAGCCAGACCAGGGTCTTCATCGCCGAAAAAGGCGGCAGGGTTTGGAATTGCGACCTGGCGACGCCTACCTGTACGTTGATCGCCGACCTCAGCAATGAAGTCTGCAACGATGTCGACCGGGGACTTCTCGGGATTGCGGTCGATCCTCGGAACGACGGCAAAATTTACGTGCTTTACACGACGCCTCCAGCTACAGGCGCCTGTAGCGGAAACGTTCTGACTCACGGCCAGCTTTCGCTGCTGACAACGGCGGGAGCGGGCACGACCGAAACGAAGATCCTCCCTCCCGCACGGTCAGGCAATCAAACGTGGTGTTTTTTCTACACGTCTCACAGTATTGGCGGACTAGTCTTCGGAGTTGACAACAGAACGCTGTACGTTAGCGCTGGCGACGGCGCGAGCTTCGATCAGGTGGACTACGGACAGTTGGATACTGCGTGCGGCGATGGCACGAATCTGCCGCAGGGCGCGTTTCGCAGTCAAGGCGTGTCTCCCTATAGCGACGGCGCTGTTCTCCGGATCACGAACCCGGGTTCGACAACTCAAAGCGTTGCCCTGGTTGCGCAAGGCTTACGCAATCCGTTCCGGTTCGCCCGCCTGCCTGGTAGTACGGACGAGCTGTATATCGGCAATGTGGGCTGGAACAGTTGGGAGGCAATCGATCATGTCACTGTCGACGGCCAAGACTTCGGCTGGCCGTGCTACGAAGGATGGAGCCCTGGCGCCAACTTCGCTGCGGCTCCCGAGCCCGACTATCAAAACACGGGCTACTGCGGAAAGTTCGTGGGTGCCACGGCGCCGTTTTATGCGTACGCTCACACGAGCTACATTTCACCCGATGACAGTCGCGGAAGAACCTGCGGCGGCAAGCGGAACGGCGGAGGGCCGGACCAGAACGGCAGTGTCATCTCTGCGATCGGGTTTACCGACGATACGAGCACAACCTACCCTGCTCAATTCAAAAACGCACTGTACTTTGGTGATCTTCTGCGGCAATGCATCTGGACCATGCAACCTCCGAACAATGTGCCCCAGACTTTCGCAAGGGGTCTGCAGGGAGGACCGGTGGATCTGAAGGCGGGCCAGAATGGCGACCTGTTCTACGTGGATCTCGTGACCAGTACGATCAGGCGAATTACACACAACTAGGAAGAAGTTCCGGTGGCGCGCTACAACAACCCCCCAAAATGCGCCACCACAAACACAACCGCGCCGCCCGCGATCAGCACCAACGCATTGATACGCGTCGTCATCACGAGCACGGTCGCGATGGCCGCGGTGAGCCACGCAATCCACCCGCCTTCGAGCTCCTTGATCAGCACATAGACGGCCGCGAGAATCAACCCGGCAGCCACTGGCCGCAACCCGGCCTGCAACGCATTCAGCCAGCGCGCGCCTTCGTGCCGGTTCCATACGTGCACGACGCCATACATCAGAAACGCAGTCGGCCCAAATAGCGCGACGGTCGCGACGAGCGCGCCACCGAGTCCGCCGACCTGATAGCCAATCAGCGTCGCGAGCAGCGAGCCAGGACCGGGCGCGAGCCGCGCGATCGCGAAGTCGCTGAGAAATTGCGCATGGGTCATCCAGTGATGCACGTCGACGACCTGGCGCTGCACTTCGGGGATGATCCCTTGCCCGCCACCGACGGTGACGATCGACAGCGGCGCGAACACCGAAAACAGGGCGATAAGAATTCTGAGCACGGCAGAAGCTTTTGTGGAGTTTGACTTGCGGCGATAAAAGCCGATCAGGGCTGGCGCGCCTCGCGCACGTATTCATAGCCGACGCTCAACGCGCCGGCGATCAGCACGGTCCATACCAGCGACACGCGAAACACCGCGGCGGCCGCGAACGTCGCGAGCAGCACCAGATACGGAAACACGCGGCGCGGCAGCCGGCGTGCGGCGGTGATCGCCATCGACAGCGACAGCCCGATCGCGCCGGCCGCGGCGCCAGCGAGCGCGATATGCGTGAGCGGAAACGATGCGATCGCCGAGAAGAACGCGCCGAGCAGAATGATCACGACGGCCGCCGGAAAAATGATGCCGCAGAATCCCGCAACAGCGCCGCGCCAGCCGAGCAGCCGGTAGCCGATCCAGATCGCCAGATTCTTCACGTTGACACCGGGCAGCGCCTGCGACAACGCGAGGCCGTTGAGAAATTCGTCCTCGCTCATCCAGTGGCGGTCGTGCACGAACTCGCGCATGAACCAGCCGCTCAGTCCGCCGCCGAAACTCGTCAGACCGATGCGGGCGAAGATCAGAAAGAGGCCGAGCGAGGTCACTTCGCGCGGCGGTGGTGCATGGTGTGGCGCGTCGTCTTCGGGTGTCGATACCGGGTCGCTGACGTCTTGCCCGTGGATGCCTTTGGCCAATGCTCGTCCTTAGTCGTTTTGATCGTGCCGCACTTGCCGCGCGCCCGGCACGATAGCCGCAGACGTCGCCGATGACGTCGCCGATGAAGCAGACGCAGCCGAAGGCGAGGAAGCCGAAGAAGGTGCCGAGGCAGCCGAAGAAGCCGCCGCCGGATGCCGCGGATCATGCAGCTCATCGGTCGACCACCCGCCGCCCAGATCGCCAAACAACGACGCCGCGTGCAGCAAGCGCGATTCCTGCACGTTCAGCGCGGTCTGCCGCGTCGTCAATTGCGTCGCTTGCGCAATCGCGACCGTCGTGTAATCGACGGTGCCCGCCTGGTATTCGTTGAACGCGATCTCCGCGCCACGGTCCGCGTCGCGCACCGCCGTTTCGAGCACGAGCGCCTGCTCGGCGAGAATGCGCAGGCCGGACAGGTCGTCCTCGACGTTCTGGAACGCGCCCAGCACCGTGCCGCGATAGTTGGCAACGGCCGCGTCGTAGGCCGCCTTCGCCGCGTCGACATCCGCGCTGCGCAGGCCGCCGTCGAACAGCGTCTCGGTCGCGCTGCCGCCGAGCGACCACACGTAGTTCGCGGCCTTCAGCAGACCGGACAGCGGCGACTGCGTGAATCCGGCCACGGCCGACAGCGAGATGTCCGGGTAATACGCGGCCACCTCGACGCCGATCGCCGCATTCTGCGCGGCCATCTTGCGCTCGGCGGCGGCGATGTCGGGGCGGCGTTCGAGCAGCGTCGACGGCACGCCGACCGGCGCCGACGGCAGCGCCGGCATCGCGGTGCTATGCGTGATCGACAGCTCTTCCGGGTTCTTGCCGACCAGCACCGCGATCGCATGCGCGTTCTGCGCGCGCGCGACGCCGAGCGCGATCAGATCGGACTTCGCGGTATTCAACTGGCTGCGCGCGGTGATCACGTCGCTCGGCGCAATCGTGCCCGCGCGATCCTGCTCGGTGACGACGTCGAGATAGTGCTGATACGCGACGACCGTTTGCTGCAGCAGGTCGATGTTCGCGTCGCTGGTGCGCAGCTCGATGATCGCGGTCGCGAGCGCGACCTGCTCGGAGAGCGTCGCATTCGCGAGCGTCGCTTCGCTCGACTGCGCGCTCGCGGCGTTTTCCTCGACGGTGCGGCGCACCTGGCCCCACAGGTCCGGCGCCCAGCTCACGTTGCCTTCCAGCGAGCCCGAATTGACGATGCGCGTCGCCGTACCGTTGACGAAGCTTCCCGAGGCACTGACCGAACCACTGCTCGCGCGTTCGCGCGTCGCCGAACCGGTAGCGCCGATGGTCGGAAACAGGGCCGCGTGCGCGGCGCGCACTTCGGCGAGCGCTTGCTGGTAGTTCGCGTAGTCCACGCGCACGGTCTGGTTCGACACCGCGACGAGCGGTTCGAGTTCGTCGATCAACGGATCGTTGAACGCGCTCCACCATGTGCCCTTCGGGCCGGTCGCGTTCGGCTCGGCCTGGGTCCAGCCCGGCAGTTCCGAGTACGTGGCGGGCACCCTGACCTGCGGCCGATGATAGTCCGGGCCGACCATGCAGCCGGCGTTGAACAGCGCCAGCAGCGCGACGGCGAGCGTCGCGATGCTCGGCAACCCGGCGCGAGACCCTGTCATTCGTTCAGTCGAAATCTTCATCGTCATGCCTTCGTATCCGCTTGTCCCGGCTTCGCGTCGCGGTTCCAGCGCAGCCCCGCGGACCATCTCACCAGCCGTGCACGCAGACGGTCGAGATACAGATAAATCACCGGCGTCGTATAGAGCGTAAACATCTGGCTCAGGATCAGCCCGCCCATCACCGTGATACCGAGCGGCTGGCGCAGCGAGCCGCCCTGGCCCATGCCGACCGCGAGCGGCACCGCGCCGAGCACGGCCGCGAATGTCGT
Source organism: Paraburkholderia sp. HC6.4b (assembly GCF_014200875.1). Lineage (NCBI taxonomy): Bacteria > Pseudomonadati > Pseudomonadota > Betaproteobacteria > Burkholderiales > Burkholderiaceae > Paraburkholderia > Paraburkholderia sp. HC6.4b. Next base: position 38,785 of record NZ_JACHDC010000011.1, on the reverse strand, counting down.
CATCATGATCGGCCGCAGACGGATCAGCGCGGCCCCGTGGATTGCGTCGCGCGCGGGCATCTGTTGCTGGCGCTGCAACTGGATCGCGACGTCGACCATCATGATGCCGTTCTTCTTGACGATACCGATCAGCAGGATGATGCCGATCATCGCGATCACCGAAAACGGCGTGCCGAAGATCAGCAGCGCGAGCGTCGCGCCGATGCCCGCGGATGGCAGCGTCGACAGAATCGTCAGCGGGTGGATCGAGCTCTCGTACAGCACGCCGAGCACGATGTAGACGACGCCGAGCGCCGCGAGAATCAGCAGCGGCACCACGCCCATCGACTGCGAATAGGCCGCCGCCGCGCCTGCGAACGAGCCGTGGATGCTCGCGGGCATGCCGATCTCGCGGATCGTTTCGTTGATCGCCGCGCCCGCCTGGCTCAGCGACCCGCCGGCCGGCAGGTTGAACGAGATCGTCGCGGCGACGAGCCCGCTCTGATGGTTCACCTGCGTCGACGTATGGCTGTTCCTATACGAGGTCAGCACCGACAGCGGCACCATCGTTTCGGCGGCCGTGCTGTCCGCGCTACCGGTCGAACTGCCGCCCTTGCTGTTGGCGATGCTGTTGTTGGTCGCGTTCGACTGCGCGTCCGAGTTGCGCGAGTTCGTGTTCGACGACGTGCCGGTCGTGGTCGCGGTAGTCGTTGCCGATACCGTGCCGTGCGGCATCTGTGTCGCGGCCGTGCCGGTCGGATTGCCGGCGGACGTGCTCAGATAGATCCGCTTCAGCGTCTCTGGATACTGCCAGTACTCAGGCGCGACCTCCATCACGACGAAGTACTGGTTCAGCGGGTTGTAGATCGTCGACACGGTGCGCTGGCCGAACGCGTCGTACAGCACGTTGTCGATCTGATTCGGCGCAAAGCCGTAGCGCGCGGCGGTCGCGCGATTGATCGTCAGGTAGCTCTGCAGGCCGTTCTGCTGCAAGTCGGAGTTCACGTCGAGCAGCCGCCCGCGCTCCTTCGACAACGCGGCGACGAGCTTCGGCGTCCACGCAAACAGCGCGGCGGAATCGTCGCTCGTCAGCGTGTACTGGTACTCGGCCGCCGATTGCCGCCCGCCGATGCGCAAATCCTGCTGCGCCTGCAGAAAGAGTCGCGCGCCCGACACTTCGTCGAGCTTCGGCCGCAGCCGGTTGACGACCTGGGTGGCGGTTGCGTGCCGCTGCGACAGCGGCTTCAGCTCGATGAACACATTGGCGGTATTGAGCGCGCGCCCGCCGGTAAAGCCCGCGACCGACTGCACCGCCGGATCCCTTTGCACGATCGACTGCAACTGCGCGAGCTTCTTCTGCATCGCCGTGAACGAAATGCTCTGGTCGGCGATGATCTGCCCGATCACGATGCCGGTGTCCTGCTCGGGGAAAAAGGTGGCAGGCACGAGTTTGAGCATGAACACGTTGCCGACCAGCAGCGCGAACAGCAGCAGGATCACCAGCAGCGAATGATCGAGCACGGCCGTGAGCGTGCGTGCGTAGACGTCCTTGAAGCGATCGAACTGCCGCTCGATCCAGCGCGCCCAACGCGCTTTCGAATGACCGGCGTTGTCGCGGCTCAGCACGTACGCGCACATCGCGGGCGTGACCGTCAACGAGATCACCAGCGAAATCAGGATCGCGATCGACAGCGTGATCGCGAACTCATGGAACATCAGTCCGACGATGCCCGGAAACAGGATGATCGGCAGAAACACCGCGATCAGCGACAGGCTCATCGAGATCACCGTGAAGCCGACTTCGCCCGCACCCTTCAGCGCGGCCTCTTTCGGACTCAACCCCTGCTCGATGTATCGCACGACGTTTTCGAGCACGACGACCGCGTCGTCGACGACGAAGCCGGTGCCGATGGTCAGCGCCATCAGCGACAGATTGTCGATGCTATAGCCGAGCAGATACATCGGCCCGAAGGTCCCGACGATCGACAGCGGCAACGCGACCGCCGGCACCAGCGTCGCGCGCGGCGACTGCAGGAAGATGAACACGACGCCGACCACCAGCAGCACCGCGATGAACAGCGTGCGCTCGGTATCGCTGACCGACGAGGTGACCGACTGCGAGCGATCGATCGCGACATCGACGTGCACGTTGCTCGGCAACGTCGCTTCGATCGCCGGCAGCACGTTGCGTATCTGCTGCACGGTGCTGACCACGTTGCTGCCCGGCATCGGATAGACGATCACGAGAATCGCCGACTTGCCGTTGAACAGCCCCGCGTTGCGGATGTTTTCGTTCGAGTCGCGCACCTGGGCGACGTCGCGCAACTGCACCGGCGCGCCGTCGCGATACGCGACCACCAGATCGCGATACGGCGCCGCGTGCGTGATCTGATCGTTCGAGGTGACCACGTAGCGCTGATCGCCGACGTCGATATGCCCCTTCGCGCTGTCGGCATTGGCCGCACTGATCGCCGCGCGCACGTCTTCCATGCCGATCCCGTAGCTATTGAGCTTGCCCGGCTGCAACTCGACGCGCACGCTCGGCAACGCGCCGCCGCCGAGCGTGATCTGGCCGACGCCCTGCACCTGCGACAGCTGCTGCTGGATCACTGAATCGGCGGAGTCGTAGAGCTGCGCTTTGGTCAGCGTGTCCGAGGTCAGCGACAGCACCATGATCGGCGCCTCGGCCGGGTTGTACTGGCGGTAGCTCGGATTGCTGCGCAGCGTGGTGGGCAGATCGGCGCGCGCGGCCTGGATCGCCGCCTCGACGTCGCGCGCGGCGCCGTTGATGTCTCGCTTCAGGCCGAACTCGACGATGATCAACGACGAGCCGACATAGCTGATCGAGGTCAGCTCCGCGACGTCGGCGATGGTTGCGAGCCGCCGCTCGAGCGGCTCGGCCACCGTCGACGCCATGATATTCGGGCTCGCGCCGGCCATGTTGGCCTGGACGACGATCACCGGAAACGCGATGTTCGGCAGCGGCGCGACCGGCATGCGGAAATACGCGAGCGTGCCGGAGATCAGGATCGCGATCGCGAGCAGCGTCGTCGCGACCGGCCGCCGGATGAAGATTGCCGGGATGTTCACCGCGTGCCCTCCGCGCCGCCTTCCGGCGGACGCCCGCCCGGCTCGTCGCCGCCGTTGCGCTTAGCGCGCTCGGCGCGCCAGCGGTTCACGCGCGTGGCCATGCGGTCGAAGAACAGATAGATCACCGGCGTCGTGAACAGCGTCAGCACCTGGCTCAGCGTCAGGCCGCCGATGATCGCGAGACCGAGCGGCCGGCGCAGTTCCGAACCGGTGCCGGTGCCGAGCAGCATCGGCAGTGCGCCGAGCATCGCGGCGAACGTCGTCATCAGGATCGGCCGGAAACGCAGCAGCGACGCCTCGAAGATCGCATCGCGCGGCGCCTTGCCATGATTGCGTTCGGCATCGAGCGCGAAGTCGACCATCATGATCGCGTTCTTCTTGACGATGCCGATCAAGAGCACGATGCCGATGATGCCGATCACGTCGAGATCCATACCCGCGAGCATCAGCGAGAGCAGCGCGCCGATACCGGCCGACGGCAGTGTCGACAGGATCGTGACCGGATGGATGAAGCTCTCGTACAGCACGCCGAGCACGATATACACGGCAACGAGCGCCGCGATCAGCAGATAGACCTCGCTGGAGAGCGAATCCTCGAACGCCGCGGTCGCGCCTTGCAGCGACGACGTGATCGACGGCGGCAGGTCGATCGCCTGCTCGGCCTGGTGAATCTCCTTGACCGCGGTGCTCAACGATGCGCCCTTCGCGAGATTGAACGACACCGTCACCGACGGAAACTGCGCGAGATGGCTGATCACGAGCGGCGCCTTCGCGATCTCGATCTTCGCGATGCCGGAAAGCGGCACCTGACCCGTGCTGCTGGTCTGGCTCGGCAGATACAGATTGCCGATCGACTGCACGGTCGGCATCGTTTCCGGCTTCGCGACCAGAATTACGCGGTACTGGGCCGACTGCTCGAAGATCGTCGACACGATGCGCTGGCCGAGCGCGTCGTACAACGCGTTGTCGATCGTCGCGGGCGTGATGCCGAAGCGCGCGGCCAGTTGCCGGTTCACTTCGACGTTCACGCTGAGGCCGTCGCTATTGAGATCGCTCTGCACGTCCGACAGCGACGGAATCTGCTTCAGGCGCGCGACGAGTTCCGGCACGTACTTCTGGAACGCCTGCTGGCTCGGTCCGCGCAACACGAAGCTGTACTGGTTCGGCGACACGGTCGTGTCGAGCGTCAGGTCCTGCGCGGGCTGCATGAACAGCTTCACGCCGGGCACGTGCGCGACTTCCTGCGCGAGCCGGCGCGCGATTTCCTGGGCGGTGTCCGAGCGCTGGTCGCGCTCGCGCAGATTGATCAGGAAGCGTCCGTTGTTCAGCGTCGCATTGGTGCCGTCGATGCCCACGTACGACGTCAGCGACACCACGTCCGGGTCCTTCAGGACCGCCTCGGCGAGCGCGCTCTGGCGCTGCACCATCGCCGCGTACGACACCGAGTTGTCGGCGACGCTGATGCCCTGGATCACGCCGACGTCCTGCACCGGAAACAGTCCCTTCGGAATCACCACATACAGGATGCCGGTCAGCACCACGGTGGCGATCGCGACCATCAGCGTCAGCGTCTGATGATCGAGCACCCAGCGCAGGCCGCGCTCGTAGGCGGCGAGCGTCTTGTCGAACAGGCCCTCGCTGATGCGCTCGAAGCGGCTCGGATGGCGCTCGGCCTGCGCGCGCAGCATCCGCGCGCACAGCATCGGCACCACCGTCAGCGACACGACCGCCGAAATCACGATCGTGACCGCGAGCGTCACCGCGAACTCGCTGAACAGCCGCCCGATCACGCCGCCCATGAACAACAGCGGAATCAGCACCGCGATCAGCGAAATAGTCAGCGACAGGATCGTGAAGCCGATCTGCCCCGCGCCTTCGAGGGCGGCTTCGAGCGGCGACATGCCCTCTTCCAGATAGCGCACGATGTTCTCGATCATCACGATCGAGTCGTCGACCACGAAGCCGGTCGCGATGATCAACGCCATCAGCGACAGGTTGTCGATCGAGTAGTTGAGCTGGTACATCACCGCGAGCGTGCCGATCAGCGAGACCGGCACCGAGATGCTCGGAATCAGCGTGGCGGGCACGTTGCGCAGGAACACGAAGATCACCGCGACGACCAGCACGATCGCGAGAATCAGTTCGAACGCGGCGTCCGCGACCGACGCGCGGATCACGCCGGTGCTGTCCGACACCACGGTCACTTTCATGCCGGCCGGCAGCGTCGATTCGAGCTGCGGCAGCTCCTTCATGATCTGGTTGACCGTCTGGATCACGTTCGCGCCCGGCTGGCGCTGCACGTTCAGCACGATCGCGGGCGAGCCGTTGTACCAGGCGCCGCGCTCGACGTCCTGGGCGGCCTGGCTCACGCGCGCGACGTCGCGCATGAATACGGGCGAGCCGTTCTGGTAGGCGATTACGGTGTCGAGGTAGTCCTTCGGATCGGTGATCTGATCATTGCCGTTGATCGTGTAGTCGAGATCGGGGCCGTCGAAATTGCCCTTCGGCTGGCTCACGTTCACATAGCTGAGCAGCGTGCGCAGATCGTCGATGTTCAGACCGTAGGCGGCGAGCTTGTGCGGGTCGGCTTCGACGCGGATCGCGGGCACGTTGCCGCCGCTCGTCGTCACGACGCCGACGCCCGCCACTTCCGAGATCTTCGTGCCGAGGCGGTTGTTCGCGACGTCCTCCAGTTGCGTCAGCGACATCGACTTCGAGGTGACCGCGAGCGTCAGAATGGGCTGGTCGGCGGGATTGACCTTTGCGTAGGTCGGCGGTGCCGGCAAGCCAGACGGCAGATAGCTGTTCGCCGCGTTGATCGCCTGCTGCACGTTCTGCTCGGCGATGTCGAGGTTCAGCGACAGATCGAACTGCAGCGTGATCACCGACGCCCCGTCCGAACTGTACGAGGTCATCTGCTGCAGGCCCGGAATCTCGCCGAGCTGCACCTCGAGCGGCGCGGTCACGGTGGTCGCCATCACCGTCGGGCTCGCGCCCGGATAAAAGGTCTGCACCTGAATCGTCGGATAGTCGACGTTCGGCAGCGACGACACCGGCAGCACGCGCATCGCGATCAGACCGACGAGCACGAGCGCGATCATCAGCAGCAGCGTCGCGACCGGGCGAAGAATGAACAGGCGGGAAATGTTCATCGGCGCGGGGGTCCGTTACGACGAGGCGGCTTCGGACGCGGCCGGCGCAGACGATGCCGACGCGCTCGACGCCGGCGCGGCTTCGGACGCGGCGGCGGGCGCTTTCGGGCCGGCGGCGGACTTCGGATGCGCCGGCTGGATCTTCGCGCCGTCGTTCAGACGATCCATGCCGTCCGTCACGACCTGGTTGCCGGCCGCGAGTCCCGACACGATCACCGTGTTCTTGCCGTCGCTCGGTCCGAGCTTGACCTTGTGCACGGACACCGTGCCGTCCGGATTGACCAGATAGACGAAGTCGCCCGGCGCGCCGGACTGTACCGCGGCGGTCGGCACGAGCACCGCGTTCTGCATCGTGTCGACGAGCAGCTTCACGTTGACGAACTCGTTCGGGAACAGCGTTTCGTCGTCGTTCGCGAAGGTCGCGCGCAAGGTGACGGTGCCGGTCGCGGTCGCCATCTGGTTGCTGACCGCGTACAGCGTGCCGGTCGCGATCTCGCGCGAGTTATCGCTCGAATACGCGGTGACCGGCAGCTTCGCGCCGATGGCGAGACGCTGCACGATCGACGCGAGCGAATCCTGCGGCACCGTGAACTGCACCGTAGTCGGCTTCACGGTCGTGATGACGACGATGCCGGTCGACGACGACGCGGTCACGTAGTTGCCCGGATCGACGAGCCGCAAGCCGACCTTGCCCGCGATCGGCGCGGTGATGCGGCAATAGGCGAGGTCGAGATCGAATTGGGCGATGTTGGCGAGGTCGACCTTCACCGCCGCTTCGTCCTGCTGCACGAGGAATTGCTGATCCGCGAAGGTTTGCTGCGCGATCGACTTGCGTTCGTTCAACTGCGTATAGCGCTCGAGATCGGCGCGCGCCTGCGCGAGCGACGCGCGGTCTTTCGCGAGCGTCGCTTCCGCCTGCTGCTTGCTGATCTGATACTGGCGCGGATCGATCTGCGCGAGGAACTGGCCTTTTTGCACCTCCTGGCCTTCGTGATAGCCGACCTCGGTCAGATAGCCGCTCAGCTGCGGCAGCACGGTCACGGTTGCGATCGGCGTGACGGTGCCGAGCTCGCTCAGTGTGACCGGCATCGAACCGAGCGTCGCCTGCGCGACGGTGACGACGATCGCCGCGTTCTCGCGCACCGGCTTCTTGCGCGTCATCAGATGAACCACGACGAGCGCGACCAGCATGAGCACGACAACCGCGAAGATGATGAGCCCGCGTCGGGAGCGCTTTGGCGGCGGGGACACGGTTTCGCTCATGTTGATCTCCGGGAACGGATATTGGTGTTGATACTCGGTTGGAAGCTCGTCCGCTGACGGGACTGCGCAAAAGTGCCATGGTTCACGCGCGTTGTCATCAGTCGAACGCCTCCGGACGTGTTGTTATGAAGACGTAAGGAAGTGGGGCAAGAGCTTGAATACGGGCATGCGTGAATGTAACCGGCTTGCGCCGGCCTTGAGTTACAGGGGCGCAACATATTGGCCGGTGGAAGAGTCCGGGGCATCGATCGGGCGGCACGTGGGGGCGGACACCCGCATGGGCAGAGTTATGGGCGCGGCGGGACATCGCAATATGCGGTAACAGACGACAGCCAACTGACAACCGGGCCGTGCGTCCAGAATCGTCACAATCGTCCGCTATCATCGCGAGCCAGCGTCGCGCGCGCCGCGACTGTCACGACACCCCACAACCTCGCCCCGATGTCCATCACCGTCAATTTCCCAGCCGAAGTCCGCGACTGGATCGCCGCCAACCTTTCGCGCGGCGTCGCGCCCCAAGCGATCGTCGACGAACTGGTGAGCCGCGACAACGCGGCCGAGCTCGCGTCGGCGATGGTCGATGCGGTCGCATCGGCGTTCCTGTACGGTATGGCGCTGCCCGGCGACAAGCTCGAAGTCGGCAGCGCGCCGCTCAGCTACCAGCCCGAGCCGCTGCGCGTGCCCGACGCTCCGCTGATCCAACTCGGCGAGCGCAAGGTGCGCATGCTGTCGCGGCTGCAACGACCGGCCGCCGTGCACATCGCCAATTTCCTGAGTGCCGATGAATGCGAGCAGCTGATCGCGCTCGCACAGCCGCGGCTCGACCGGTCGGCCGTCGTCGATCCAGTGACCGGCCGCGATGTGATCGCCGGTCATCGCAGCAGTCACGGGATGTTTTTCCGTTTGGGCGAGACGCCGTTGATCTCGCGCATCGAGGCGCGCATCGCGGAACTCACGGCAACCCCGGTCGAGAACGGCGAAGGCCTGCAAATGCTGCACTATGAGGAAGGCGCGGAGTCGACGCCGCACGTCGACTATCTGATGACGAGCAACGAAGCGAATCGCGAGTCGATCGCGCGCAGCGGCCAGCGCATGGGCACGCTGCTGATGTATCTGAAAGATGTCGAAGGCGGCGGTGAGACGGTGTTTCCGCAGCTTGGCTGGTCGGTCGCGCCGCAGCGCGGGCACGCGCTCTACTTCGAATATGGCAACCGCTACGGGCTGTGCGATCCGAGCTCGCTGCACGCGAGCACGCCGCTGCGCACGGGCGACAAGTGGGTGGCGACCAAGTGGATTCGGACGCGGCGCTTCGCGCCGCGCGTTCAGGCTTGAGAAGTCAGGCCTGACAAGCAACGCTTATCGAGGTGAAAAGAGCGTGCTGTCGGTCCGCGCGCGTGGAAAAACATTCGAACGACTCGCGCGAGCCGTTGTCTGCTTCGCGCTGCTAGCCGAGGCGGGTTGCAGCGCGAAGCCAGTGCGAGTAGTGGCGCGTCAGACGCCGCGCCCTCGAAGCAAGGGAATCAGAACTGCTCGATCCACGTGGCGAGGCGATCGGCGGCGAACTCGCTACCGCGCTGCGCCGGCCGGAACGCGATCGCATCGCCTTCGCTTGCCGGCTGCAGTGCAACGTCATTGCCGTCGAGCCACAGAAGGCTCGCCAGCCATACCGCGTGCCCGCTCGACACCGCGTTGTTGCCCGGCTCCGCGAGAAACTCCGCGAGTGTGGCCGGCTGGTCGCACACGAGACCATCGCCTTCGCGGCGCACATTGATGCCTGCCTCGGAAAATACCCCGACCAGCGTCGTCAGTGCGTCGCTCGCGGTCACGCTCGCGCTGCCGTGACGGTTACGCAGCGTGGCGAGGTGCGCGGCCACCGTATGACCGAACGCGCCGCTGCGGGCACTCTCGGCTGCGATCAGATCGGAGTAGTCCTGCAGCAGCCAGTCCGGCTCGGAGTTCGGCACGTCGGCGAGTACCGCTGCGGCGAGATACGTCTCGACCGGCTGAAAGCGCTCGGGCCCGATCAGCGTGGCCGACAGCGAACGCACCAGACCGATGCGAGTGGCGACCACCTGCTTTTGCAGCACGCCCAGCTTCTCGCGCACCAGCGTGTCGCGCTCCTTGCGCAGCTCGGCCAGCTCGAGCGCCTGCTTCAGCTCCATGCGCAGCGCCGTGATGTCCCAAGGCTTCTTGATGTAGCGATGGATATGACCGAGGTTGACGGCCGCGACGGTCTGATCGATTTCCGAATACGCGGTGGTCAGAATTCGCACGACATGCGGAAAGCGCTCGCTCGCATAGCGCAGCAGCTCGTTGCCGAACTCGCCCGGCATACGCTGGTCGGAGACCAGCACCCCCACCCTGTCGCCGTGCTCGTCGAGCAGCGCCTTGCCCTCTTCCACCGAGCCGCCAGTCAGGACCGGCGCCAGGCTTCCGATGGCACGCTGGAAGTACTTTACGGCGGTAGCTTCGTCATCGACGAAGATGATCGCCGGCGCCAACTCCTCTGTGGCTTTTGCTTCGTTCATCAACAACTCCTGTGCGTTTGACCTTTGATATGGGGGAAATCCAGCACTACGGTGGTGCCTCCCCACGACGTGGACTCGATCCTGAGTCCGCCGCCACAGGACTGCATGACACGGTTGCATAGAATCAGGCCCAAGCCGTTCCCCCCGGATTTCGCGTGCGTTGTAATTGGGTCCGTCAACAGGCGGTCTTTGATCTCGGGCGGAATTCCCGGCCCGTTGTCGCAGATGCCGATGCTCGGGTGGGGTTCCGTTGTCACGGTAAAGCGCACCGACGGCGACGGCACATCCGCGAGCGCGCGCAACGCGTTGGACAACAGCGACGACAGCACGAGCGCCACGCAATTCGGCTGCGTGAGCACGGCAAAGTCGCTGTCGACGTCGACCTGTACCCACGAGCGCTGCGCGGTCGTAAACGGATATGTATCGAGCAACGCCGAGATCAGCCCATGCGCGGTACTCTCGATGCGCGCCTCGTCGCCCTCCAGTTGCCGGCGCCGCCCGTTGTGGACCGAGCGCCAGAAGGACGACACCACCGCCATGCAGTACTGCGCGCTCTCGCGCATCGATTTCGCGGCGCCGAGAATTTCGCCTTCCGCATCGCGCTCCGCGTCGATGCGATCTTCGATGCTGTGCGCGTTCAGCGCGATCGCCGCGAGCGGCGTGTTCAGTTCGTGCGCGATGAACGCCAGGGTTTCGTCGATGGCGATCAGGCGCTGATTCTGCATCGTGCGTTCGTGGTAACGATCAAACGCCAGTTGCAGCGTATCGCGCACTGCCGCCGGCTTCAGCGGCTTTTCGAGGATGCGGAACACCTCGCCGGTGTTGACCGTCTGCAATAACATCTCGACGTCTGCATAAGCAGTGACCAGAATCCGCACGATGTGCGGATATTCCAGCGCCACCTGGCGCAGCAGGTCGCCACCGTCACGCCCCGGCATGCGGAAGTCCGTGACCAGCACCGCGATGCGGGCGTTGTCCTGCTCGAGGATAGCGATCGCCTCGTCGCTGCTCGTCGCGAGCAGGACCTCGTAATCGGCACCTACGGTGCGCGCGAAATATTTGCAGGCCAACTCTTCGTCATCGACGTAGAGAAGAGTGGGCTGTGTCTGTCGGATGTCATTCATGGTATTTCTCAGGGTGCGGGCGACAGATCGAAACTGAATGAAGCCCAACTTCCCTGCTCGCTCTCAGCAAACAGCAGGCCGCCATGACGCTCGATCACCGCATAGCTGATCGACAGCCCGAGGCCCAGGCCCTGTCCCACTTCGCGGGTGGTAAAAAATGGCTCGAACACGCGCGCGAGATGCTCCGGCGCGATGCCCGGCCCGTTGTCTTTTACCGTCACATGCAGGCGGTCTTCGGTCCATCTGACGTTGACGTGAATCGCCGGCGCGGGCGTGGCCGCCTTGCGCATCGCCAGCACCGCATTCGACAGCAGGTTGATCAGCACGCCGATGATGGCCGCCTCGTCGCCCTGCACCAGCGTATCCGCGGGCAGCTCGCGCGTGACGGTGACGCCGCGCAATTCATGCCCGACGAGCCGGATCGCCGAATCGAGCGCCTTTTCGAACAGGAACGGCGTGCCCAGCTCCGCCTCGGCGCCGGGCTTGCGATACGCGAACGTCTTCAGGTCCGACACGATGTGCTGGATCCGCTGCATGCCCTGCCGCGCATCGACCAGACACTCCTGCAGCGTCGGCTCCTTCTTCGAGATCGGCTCTTCCAGCGCAACCTCGATTGCCATCAGACAGAAGTTCACCGGGTTGTTCACTTCGTGCAGCAGGCCGGCCGCGAGCGTACCGATCGCCGCCATTTTTTCCTGCTGCAGCAGTTGGCCCTTGATGTCGAGCAACTGCCGATTGATCACTTCGAGTTCGGCGTTCTTCGCGGAGACCTCCGCGTTTTTCTCGGACACCTCGGCCTTCAGGCGAAACAGCATGAAGCGCACGCGTTCGTTGAAAAACGTGTAGACGGCACTTGCGGCAGCGGCAAACAGAAGGAGCAGAACATTGACGGTCATCGTGCCGAGCGGCACGCCGTCATGCGGAGGCAACAGGCAGGCCAGCAGATACAGAAAACAGGACAGCACGCCGAACACGAGGTTTTGCCACAGACCGAATGGCAACGCAATGCCGGACGCAAAGATGGCCAGATTCAGGCCCATGTAGTAGGGCGACAGAACACCATCGGTGCGCCAGATCATCCATGAAATCATCGCCTGCGGCAGCAGCAGCCAGGACAGCGTCAGCCATGGAGTAAGCCGCCGCCCCATGCTGGTGTCGAGCAAGGCGATGATACCGCCGATCATCAACGACACGAGCAGGCGCGCGAGCGCGAACGACGTCTGATACTGCGGATACTGCGCGTAATCCAGCCCCACGCCGAGCAGCACGAGCGCAATCGCTGTGCACGCGCCGCCCCGGCTGAACGTGACGCGAAAGTCGGCCAGCTCGGTTTGATAGCCGCTCTGCAGGGGACTGGTAGTCATGAACAGGGATGTCGACACGGTTTCAGAGGATCGTGGCTTCCGCGAACACATTCACCCCGGTCTCGTCGACGTAGAGCTTCTGGTCAGTGGAGTTGGCGGGAAGCAGCGAGCTCATGCCGCTTTCGTTCCGATAAATCAGATACCACTCGAGCAGATGCTCCATCCCGTACTTCTCCGGATTCGCCGAATGGACGTTGGTGACCAGCAACTGGCCGCCAGCTCGCGTGCGAGCGGCGAAGTAACTCAGGAGACGCGCGCAGACCTTGTCCGACAGATAGTCGAACAGACCCGCGCAGTACACCGCGTCGAATTCGCGCGCGGAGGGGTCCGTTGAAATTTTACGCTTGAGCAGATCGTGCACCGACTGATGCACCATTTGCACCGAGGCTTTATGGCCCGCGGCATTCGCCGAGCTTTCGATCGCGTCCTTCGTAAACGCCAGCGTTTCCTCGCTGAAGTCGACCAGCTCGAAGGACAGCAGCTCCGGATGCGGATATTCGCGCACGAAGCGCTGGATCTCGAAAGCGGGCCCGCAACCGACGTTGAGGATGCGCAACGGCCTGCCGGCAGCGCGCGCCGCTTCGGCCTGACGCGTCAGAAAGTCGATCAGCAGCGTGATGCGGTTGCGGTGCGCAGTCGCGACCGCCGCGTGCAGGAACGCGGTATTGACGATCTGGAAGTATGTGGTCGGTCCCTGCTGCGGATCGCTGAGGATCTGGTTGACCATCTCGTAGTCGCCGGCGTAGCCGAGCGGCTTGGTGAACGTGCGGTAGACGAATGGCGCGCGCAGCAGCAACGGATGCAGTGCCGCTTGCGCATACGTGCGATGCACGGGTGCGGTCTCGGCGTCGACGCGCTCGGCCTCTTCCTCCAGGCGGTCGAGGAAGAACTTGATCTTGAGCATGATCGGCGTGGCGAGCTCGTAGAACAGGTCCTCGCGCAGCCTGCCTTCTTCGGTCTTCGGCAAGCTCTCGGTCAGGTCGACCTGCTCGACCCAGCGCGACACTTCCGACAGGAATGCGCGCATCTCGTTCACGACGATCTGATAGTCGCGCCGGATATTGAAGCGCGCGTCCCAGTCACTAATAAAGAGTTCTGCTTCCCGGCCGACCGACTTCGCTTCATTGGGCAGAACGCTAAGCTCGCGCCATTCGTCGATGAGTGCCAGCGAAACCACCGCGGTCAGACCGGTGTTCACCAGACTCACCACCACCGCCTTGCCGAGATAGGCATTCTTGGTGCCCATGCGCACGCTCAGCTCGCTTAACACCTCGCTGACCTGCACGATGGAATAGGGGTTATAGACCTCCATGACCAAGGACTTTCTCTGGAGGTTAATGATCGTCCCACGCACGTGCTCGCGCTGCGAGTTGCGGAAGCTGATCACCGGGTCGATTTGCGTTTGAGAGTACACGGTATTAGTACCTGAGGAATCCGGGAACGCAGCAGGGTGTTGGAGAAGTCCAGTGAATGGCTGCCGCACGCACGACACCGGCGACAAGTCGTGGACGCGTTTCAAACCACAGTTGAGCTGGAAACACCAAAGCCCTTTGCCAGAATGGCTCCAGCGGCTTGCAGTGTAACATCAACACGTTCAATTCTGACTGAGTTCAAATTCAGGATGAAACGTATATGCAAGGATTTCTTGCGAGCATGTCCGTGCTGTAGAAAGCCGTTTTTGCAAAGAACCATTTGAAACGAGTTGGCGAGCACGCGGGTGCAATCGCCGACAATTCGTTTCTCGACAACGACTTGCAATCGCATTGCCACGATGGCGGCACGATCCGCTATTGAGGGGGTGCGTTACTTGTGCCTTTCTGATCTATGCCCTTTGGATATGCCCCGTGCATTCGCCGAATGAGCCTTTTTTGTTTAAACGCAATTCGCGTCCGGCGCGGCAAACGTTTTTCTTTTAGAGTTCGGCGCGAGTACCGTCGACAATCGAGCGGCTCGCGCACTCGTTGACTCATTCGTGCAAGGCCAAACCTTTCACGGCCTTATCGACGGCTTTCTTCGGTCCGTGCAGTGCGAGACCGACGAGATCCAGATTCGCCGCGTCCTCGGCGCGAAAGACTGCGCGATTCGCCGCGTCATGCCCCGTCGAAAACATCGCGTGCACATACGGCACGATTCCGAGCTCGCGCGACAGCGCCTGCCGATGCACGCCCTGCAGACCGAACCGGTCGGCGGCGAACACCATCATCGGCTGGCCGAGCATGCGGCCGTAGCGGTGCCCGGCGGCATCCTCGTAGGGTTCGCCCAGCGCATCGGGCGCCGCGGCCGCGACACCGGTCGCGAGAAACGCGACCACATTGAGCTTCTGCCAGACCGCGAGATCACTGCGCACGATCAGCGCCACTTTGGTATCGAACATGACGACTCCTCGTTGAGCCGCTCATGATCGACGATGCCGCGCGATCAGTCTGGAACGTTTGTGCACATCTGTCGGTACGCCGCCGGCGTCACGCGGTACGCCCGACGAAACCAGCGGCCGAGATGGCTCTGATCCGCGAAGCCGACTTCGGCGGCGACCTGCGCGGGCGTGCGGCCGGTCGCGAGCAGGCGCCGCGCGGCGCGCAGGCGCAAGCGCACCAGATACGCGTGCGGCGAGGTGCCGAATGCGCGCTGAAACAGACGTGTCAACCTGAACCGGTCGATGCCGGCAACTTCGGCGAGTTCGTCGAGCCCGAGATTGCCGTCCATGTGTTCGTGCAACAGATCGCGCACCCGCGTGATCGCAGGTGACGCGGCGGGGTCGCCGGTCAGCGGCGCATCGCGTAGCTGGGCGCCGAGTTGCAGCAGCAGACGATCGAGCGTCTGGTCGCGCGCGAGCCGGCCCTCGTTGCCGTGGATCGCGGCGAAGGCCTGGCCGATCGCATCGACGAGCGCACGGTCGTCGACCAGCGTATGGCCGAACGCCGCCTCGACGCCGGCCAGTCCCGGCAGATCGAGCCGCCGCGCCGCGCGCTCGACCCAGGCTTGCGGCAGATACAGCATCGCGTAGGTGAAGCCGGCCGCCTCTGGCGCGTGACCGTCGTGCAGCGCGCCGGGCTCGATCAGGATCGCGCGGCCCGGCACGCTCGTGTGCAACGACCGATGACACTGGAAGCGTTGCACGCCCTGCTCGGTATAGCCGATCAACATGTCGTCGTGATCGTGCGGATCGTAGGCGTGGCCGCCGAAATGCGCGCGCAGGCTCTCGATGCCGGTTTCGGCATCGCGGCGGGCGGTTAGCCAGTTGGCGGGACTGAGTGGAGTGGGCATGGGTTGGAGCTGGCGGGCAGCGGGCGATGCGGCCAGCGGATAGTGTACGGCAGGGGGGAATCGGGTTGGGCCAACGACCGTTCCTGTCGACGAAGGCAACCAGCGTCACGGCTTCTTCGAACGCGGAGGCCGTGCGTTGACGAACGGGTTATAGCCGCGCGAACCCGCCGGCCGATCCTGTTCAGTCGCGCGGCGGCGCTTGCTGGATCGTCCGTCGCCCGACAATTGCGCAAGCAGTTCTTGCGATTCGGACTCCGACTCCGCGTCCGTTTCATCCACGGGCGGCGCGGTTTTTTTGCGTCGCGCGGTTTTTGGCTGTGCTGCTTTCTCGTCCGTATCCGGCGCGACGCCCGCGATGTGTTCGATCACAGTCATGAACGATGCCGATGCCGATCGGACAGGTTGTCCCGGCAGCATCGTCAGCGCGACGATTTCGTGCAGTGAACGACCGTCGACGGAGCGGCCCTCCACCGTGTCTTGCCAGTCGACATCCGCTTGCGCGAAGGCGCCGATCACACGTTCGAGCACGGCCGGCGACAGGACGCCGCCGTCGTACAACCGGATGACGACGCTTTCGAACATCTGGAGCGGGGCGATGCCCGTTGTTTTCGACGCCACGTTATGTCATCCGGTTGGTTTCTCTTCCAGTATCAGCCAGCAAATCATATGCCGATGTGGCGAGTAACTCATCGTGATCGCCGAATACGGCATGCACCGACGGTTACGCGGTCACGCCGGGCGGCCCGAAAGCGCTGGTGCGATAGCGGGGTCTGTTCGTAGCGAAACCAACGGAACGCCGGGCAAAGACGTAATCGAGCTGGCGATATTGGTCTACGCGAGCAGCAGTAACGCGTCCGCCAGTGACAGCACCGTTGTGCGTGAATCGAATGCGGTAGAAAACAGATGCTCGTGGACCACCTGGTCCGGGTCGTAACAGCAATCCTTCACCGTATACAGGCGGAAGTCCGCGTCGCTGGCGTACGCGACCGAGGAGAGCACGACGCCGGTCGACGCGATGCCGACCATGATCAGCGAATCGATACCTTGCCCGGAAAGCTTCGCCTCCAGATCGGTGCCGAAGAACACGCTCGCACGATGCGCGATGACGAGCGGTTCGTTGGCCTGCTGGCCCAACTCTGGCGCGATCCGGTCTGCGAGGAAGAGGCCGAGACTTTTGATTCCCTGCCCGTTCCTGTTCAACGGGCTGACTTCCGGATAGCCCGGACTGAACCTGAGGTTGGCGAAATAGACGCTGACGCCTTTGGCCCGGGCCGCGTCGCATAAGCTGCGCGTATTGGCGAGCAAGGCGGGCGCGACCGACGGAAAGAGTCCGAGAATGTCGGTCTGGTAGTGCATGACGACAAGCGCGGTTCGCGATGGTGCGATGGCCGGAATCCGTGCACTCGTGCGCGTGACGCCGAGCCCGTCGTTCGCGATGCCGTCAGAACCTGCGTTGGTTGTCATTACGCCACCTTCATCCGGGTTTCACGTCCTGTTGTCGGAGCAGCCGCTTCGATGCCGTGGAAATCATACTTCATCGCATCGCGCGGGCGATCATCGATTCCGCCCGGACGCATACCCCACTTCAACGGCCCTGCCCGCTTGCTACACTATGTACAAAGGTCGCCGGCGCTCCCGCAAGGGTCATGAACCACCTGCGACGCAACTTCGCAAAAAAACAGAGGATGAGCATCGAAATGACGCTTTCGACGAGAAAATTTGGTCGTACCGGCTGGAATGTGTCGGAAATCGGTTTTGGGGCATGGGCGATCGGCGGCTCGTGGGGCAGTGTTGCGGAAGATGACGCCAAGGCCGCGCTGAATGCCGCGCTCGATAACGGTGTCACGTTCATCGACACGGCCGATGTCTACGGCGACGGTCGCTCCGAACGGATCATCCGCGACGTGCTGCGGCAACGAGGCGGCGAACGTCCGATTGTCGCCACCAAGCTCGGGCGCCGACTCGACCCGCATGTGACCAGCGGCTATCTGAACAAGCGCGAGCTCGAAGCTTTCATCGACCGGAGTCGCTCGAATCTCGGCGTCGACACGCTCGACCTGGTCCAGCTGCATTGCCCGCCGACGGAGGTTTACTACCGTCCCGAGGTGTTCGACGCAATGGACGACTTCGTCGCCGCCGGCAAGATCCGCTACTACGGCGTGTCGGTCGAAAAGGTGGAAGAAGCGCTGAAGGCGATCGAATATCCGAACGTGGTTTCGGTGCAGATCATCTACAACATGTTCCGTCAGCGTCCATCCGATCTGTTCTTCAGGCAAGCGCAAAAGAAAGACGTTGCAGTCATCGCGCGAGTGCCTCTGGCCAGCGGCATGCTCACGGGCAAGATGTCCGCGGATTCGACTTTTGCATCAGACGACCATCGTGCATTCAATCGGCATGGCGAGGCGTTCGACGTCGGCGAAACGTTCTCCGGCGTACCCTACGACGTCGCGTTGCAAGCGGTCGATGAACTGCGCGGCCTGGTACCCGTGAACGCCTCCATGGCGCAGCTGGCTCTGCGCTGGATCCTGATGGAGGATGCCGTCTCCGTCATCATCCCGGGCAGTAAAATCGCGGCCCAGGCGGCGTCGAACGTCTCGGCCGCGAGCCTCGCGCCGCTGTCCGACGAGGTAATGCAACGGGTCCGGGATGTGTATCAGCGCCATATCGCGCCGCACGTCCACCAGCGCTGGTAAAGGCAACGCGGTGGCGGCTTCGCGGGGGGCGCATTCGACATGCAGGGAGCACCCGGAATAAATTGTGTTTGCACCTGGACTCTGGAGAACCTCATGACAGACATCGCACTTGCACGCAAAGATGCTTGCCTCGCAGTGGTTCATGCGGTACTGACGGACTTGAGCGACGACAGCAATCTGATCGGCGCGGCTCTACGTGTTGCGGACTACCTCGTAGACGATCTCGAAGGCAAGATCACCGAGACCGACGCCATACTGCTTGCTGTCACCGCGCTAACCAAGGTCAATCGCGCGATTCGCGAGTGGAACGACGTGGACGGCAACGCGATGGACGCGATGAGAGTCGCGGATTTCGTCATCGATGAACAAATGAACGGGTACGACAGCGCGCCACATCAACCGACTTCGTCGGCGGCAAGAATCGAGGCGCGAGCGGCCGCGGTGATCCGGCCGACGGGGTCCCCGGTGCGGCCTGTTCACCACTGAGTTTCGTATCTCACTCCGGGCGCGCCACCGCCGGCCGTTTCAGCGGCTGGATGGTGGCCATCGCAAGCCCCGCTCCGGCGAACGCACACGCGGCGCAGACGAGCGCGACGGCCCGCAGCGCGTCGGTCATCGCATCGGCTTGCGCGCGCGCCACGGATGTCTCGCGCGGCGTATGCGAGTCACCCGCCGCCCCTCCCGCTTGCTCGACCGGCGCCAGCAATTGTCCGATCTGGCCCGTATCTTGCGGCACATGCAGTTCGTCGAGGCGCGCCGATAGCGCCGCGTGGTGCGACCACACGAATACGATGCCGAGCACCGCAATCGCCAGCAGGCCCGCCACGCGCGCAACGGCGTTATTGATGCCGGACGCCACGCCTGTGCGGTCGCTCGGCACCGCGCCCATCACGGTCGTGGTAAGCGGCGCGACGGTGATCGTCATGCCGAGCCCAAGCACGACGAGCGCAGGGAAGAATTCAGCCCAATAGCTGCCGCGCACGAACGGCAGCCCCAGCAACGTGAACCCGACGCCGGCGACGCCCGGGCCAACGGTCAGCAGCGTGCGCGAACCGAAGCGGCTAGTCAGACCGCCAGTGAAGCGCGAGAGCAAACCGATGATGAAAGGCACCGGCAACAGCGCCGCCCCCGCTTCGGTCGCGGTGTAGCCATGCGCGCGGATCAACGTGAACGGCAGGAAAAAGAACGTGCCGCCAAGGCCGAAGTAAAGCAGCAGTGTGACGAGGTTGGCGCCGGCGAAGTCGCGCGAGCGAAACAGGTCGAGCGGCATCATCGGGTTGGGGCTGCGCGCCTCAATGGTCACGAATGCGGCGAGCATCAGCACGCCGGCGCCAATCGCACAGAATACGAGCGGATGCGCGAAGCCACGCGCCGATGCTTCGGTCAGGCCGAGCGTCAGCGCGGCGAGGCCCGTGGCTGCGCTCAGTGCGCCGGGCCAGTCGAGCTGTCCAGGCGCATCGGCCCCGTGGCTGTTGGGCACCGCCGATATGGCGAGCGCGATCGTCAGCGCCGCGAGCGGGACGTTCAGGAAGAAGATCGCGCGCCACGACCACGCGTCGACGAGCCAGCCGCCTGCCACCGGCCCCACGGCCGAGGTGATCGCGCCGACGCCCGCCCAGGTCCCGATTGCCCGTCCGCGCGCTGCGTCGTCGAACACTGCGCCGATGATCGCGAGACTGCTGGGTACCAGCAGTGACGCGCCGATGCCTTGAACCGCGCGCGCGGCGACCAGCGCAAACGTATTCGGTGCAAACCCGCAAGCGGCCGACGCCAGCGTGAAAAGCGCGACGCCCGCGATGAACACCGTACGCCGGCCGAGCTTGTCGCCCATCGATCCGCCGACCAGCACGAGGGAGCCGAGAAACAGCAGATACGCGTTGACGACCCACTGCATCGCCGCGACGCTCGCGCCGAGTTCGCTCTGAATGGCCGGCAGCGCGACGTTGACGACGGAGCCATCGATGAACGCCATGCTCGAACCACCGATCGTCGCGGCCAGCGCGAGGCGCTTGCGCTGGCACGGGCGGCCGGTCGTGATTGGCTGCGTGCGGATGACGAGCTCGTCGCACGGGCTCGCCTGCGCGGCGATGATGTGCGCCGTCCTCGGCTTGCTACCAGGATGATCAGGGTCGGCCACGTTCGCTCCCGTGCTGGTCGATGAAGACTTAGAGCCTGTTCGTGCCAGCGAGGCTAGTCAACCCCGCAGCGCGACATCGCGGAGCGGGTTTTGCCCATTCGGGGTGTCCCGCGCCGCCGGACGGGACGCCAAGGACTTCGCCGGCGAGCGGTTACAGGTGATAATCGGTTGGAAGCAATCGATCTAAAAAAGCGGAGAAGGAATGGACAAGCAAGGTTTCACCACTGGCATCGTTCACGGCGACAGAATTGCGGGCACCGAGCACGGTGCCTTGCGTCAGCCAGTTCATACGTCCGTGCAATATGGTTTCGAGCGCGTCGAGGACCTGATCGGCGTGTTCCAGGGCACGAAGAAAGGCGGCTTCAATTACGCACGGCAGGGCACGCCCACCACGGCCGCGCTCGAGCGCAAGATCACCAGCCTCGAAGAAGGCGTCGGCACGGTCTGCTTCAGCACAGGCATGGCCGGCATCACCGCGACGTTCCTGACGCTGCTGCGCGCGGGCGATCATCTCGTGTCGAGCCGTTACGTGTTCGGCAACACCAACAGTCTGTTCGGCACGTTGCGGGCGCTCGGCGTCGAAGTCACGACCGTCGACGCGTGCAACGTCGACGACGTGAAGAACGCAATCCGGCCGAATACGCGCATGGTGTTCGTCGAAACCATCGCGAATCCGGGCACGCAGATTCCCGACCTGCAAGGTATCGGTGACGTGTGCCGTGAGCGCGGCATCGTGTACTTCGTCGATAACACGATTACCTCGCCCGCATTGTTCAAGCCAAAGGCGGTCGGCGCGAGCCTCGTCATCAACTCGCTGACGAAGACTATCGCGGGTCATGGCGCGGCCCTCGGCGGCGCGGTGACGGATACCGGTCTGTTCGACTGGAGCGCGTATCCGAACATCGCCGACGACTATCGGCGTTCGGCGGCAAAGGATCAAGGGCTGCTGCAGATCCGCAAGAAAGGCCTGCGAGACATGGGCGCGGCATTGTCGTCCGAGCAGGCGCACTCGATCGCGATGGGCGCGGAAACGCTCGCCTTGCGCGTGAAGCAAAGCAGCGACAATGCGCTCGCGCTCGCGCAGTTTCTCGAAGGGCACGAAGCGATCGGCAACGTGTTCTATCCTGGCCTGAAGAGCCATCCGCAATACGAGATCGCACAGACGCTGTTCAAGGGCGCGTCGTGGCTGTTGTCGTTCGAATTACTCAACGTGGATCGCATGGTCGAAGTCGTCAACGCGCTCAAGCTGCCGGTCAAGGCGACCGGTCTCGGCGACACGCGCACGCTGATCATTCCCGTCGCGCCGACGATCTTTTTCGAAGCCGGGCCGGAAACGCGCAAGGCGATGGGTATTTCAGACGGCATGCTGCGGCTGTCCGCGGGCATCGAGGATATCGACGACCTGATTACGGATTTCGCACAGGCGCTCAAGTTCGCGGCGTAGTTATTCGGGCTTTCGAAATTTTGAGCGAGGCTGGTGCGCCGGCCTCGCTTGTTTAGTTCCTGGCAGTGCAATCCGGGCGCCGGGGTATCAGTTGAAGGTCTGGGCTACTTCCTGCGCCGCTGATACATGAGCTTCACGATATCGGTCGTCGGCCCGCTGGTCATGAGGCGACGGATCTCGTCCATGTGAACCCAGCGACATCTGGATATTTCGTTACTCGGGCGCGCTTTGGCCCGATTCGGGATTTCGCAGGAAAACACGTGATGGTGCTTCTGCTTGCCACGGAAGTCGAAGAGATGCTTGGCCGACTTGCCGGATAGTTGAGTTTCTTCCTTGAGTTCCCGAAGTGCGGCGTCCGTGCGATGTTCTCCACGCTTGAGGATCCCGCCCGGTAAAGCCCACTTTGCTTGACTACGTGCGACCAGAAGGATTCGCTTACCTCTGCGACAGATCACGGTGGCGCGTTTCTTCAAACCGAACTCCCACTTATGCCCCAGATGCTCTCAAGACGCGCACCACACGGCGGCGTATCGGGCGTTGCCAGACATAGTTGAGCATCCTAATACAGAACAGCAGAAGCCGGTAATGTTTCGAAGCGAGGACAGCGGACGCGCGGCTGCTTAAAGTATGTCATCAACGCGTCACAATCTCGGCGCTCGAGGGTCGCCATGGTAAGGTCTCGGCAAATGAATTTTCTATCCGACTCGAGGCTGCAATGGATATGGATGGTGACTGGTCCTTGCCACGGCCAAACACTCTCTTCAAAGTCAACCGCCGGACGGCCGGTTCATCACTTTCAAAAACGAGTTCCATCGCCAGTACCTTCTCATCGCTGGCGGCGCCAGTGGTGGCCGAAGCCGTGCAATGGGCAAGAGAGCTATCCACGCAGAGCGATGCAGAAGGGTTTCATCAGCTTCGCGTCGCTTTCAGAAAGCTTCGGGCTTTGTACTGGGCGTACTCTCCATACCTCGGAGAGGAATCGACCGCGCAAGCCACCGAAGAATTCAAGCGTCTTGCGGCCGTGGCAGGCCGAACCCGTGACTGGGACATAGCAGGCGATCTGCTGAGAGCCGCCAAGGAGTCCGGCGCCTCGATCGAACTGCTGGTGGCCGCGGCGCGCGAGAAGCGCGCGCAGGCGGTGGTGCATAGCCAGACGATGATCAAAAGCGACGATGTCGAGGCGTTTCTGAACGATGTCACGCTTCGCGCGCAAACCACACTGCTGTCGCGTTGCGACAATCTACCCATTCAGGCGTTCGCCGAGAAGCGTGTCCGTCTAGCACAGCGTGCACTTCAAAAGCGAAGCAGACGCGCTGCACGCAGCGAGGACACCCACGAGCAGGATCTTCACGACGTTCGAAAGGCAGGCAAAAAACTGAGGTACCTGCTGGAGTTTTTTCAACCCGTTATCAAAGGCGGACACGGTCGCACCATCAAGGAATTGACATCCGTGCAGAACAAGCTGGGGCAGTTCAACGACATTGCCGCAAGCGAGGCGCTGATTCGCAGCGCGTCATTCAATGAGGTTCCGCCCGAGGTCGTGCGCGAATCGCTGCAATGGTTGGGAAAGCAGAAGTCCCAACGGATGCGGGAGGCATCGCGGCGGGTCCGAGGCATCTCTAACTGAGGCGGGCGCGATCTGACTGTGTGGATGCCGAAGTATCACCGGGTTGTCGCGCGGTTGGTAAACGGCTGCGCTCGGCCACGAGGAGCCGCTCACCGGAAGCATCGCCGGGACAGTCAAACGTCAGTGACAATCTGGAAAGCGGAGATCCAATCGGGACACGACGATATGCTCAGGCGCTTTTCTCGGGTGGCGAGCCGTTGGTAACTCGCATGACAGGACCGCAATCGAAGCCTTCCAGGTTAATTCTTGACAAATCAATCTGCCTACCTACCCTTAGCAGAACTTGGCAACAACTCAATCGCGTGCGCACAACCAGTAAGGCAACGACTGTTCGGGGAGATGCTTTCCAAAGTCAACGTCGATGGGTCGGTCTCCCGAAGTCAAGCTCGCGTGACTTGGCAAACTTCCACCGGCAGGTAACGGAGGGTCGTCGTGGCGGCAAGAACGATTCATCGCGCATCGTTAAGCACGTTGGCCGGTGGCGCGCGCGGTCGATTGACGATTCCGCTGACGACGCGCCATCAGCAACTCAACTCTTTCTGCATCCTCCATGCCATATGGCTCATGGGCCTGGCACCCGTGCCGGCATTGGCGCAGCAGACGGTGACTGAACGACCCAATCTCTCCGGGAGCGAAACGATCGACACCCCCGCCAACAACGTCCTGTTTGTTGGCACCGATAACACGAGCACCAGCTTCTCCGGCACGATCAACAATGCTGGCGTTGCGAGCGATCCAACGTCGCAACAAGGCCAGTTTGTCAAAACGGGCGGCGGAACACTGACGATCGACGGCGCAAGGATCCGGGGGGGCTCCGCATTCGTGATTGGCGGTGGACTGGCGGCGACGAGCAGCGACGCCGCCATCGACTATCTTTCGCTGGGCCTCGGCAATGCCCCAACTCTTCCCGGATCGACGTCGTCTGGCATGTTGAACGTGAGCGGCGGCACGCTCACGTTCAACTCCGCGCTCCAGGTCGGCGACTTCGGCGGCACGGGCACGGTGACGCAGACCGCGGGCAACGTCGTCTTCGGTATGCCGGGCACGCCGGTGTCGCTGAACATCGGCAACCAGGGCGGTACGGGCACCTACAACCTGGCGGGCGGAACGGTCACATTCGGCAACAGCACCACCGACTTCATGACGCTCGGCCGCAATACGCAAGGCAACCCGAGCAGCGGCACGCTCAATCTGAGCGGCGGCACCTTCGACGTGGCTGATGGGACGCTGTTCATCGGCTCGAACGTCACGTCCACGGGTAGCCAGGGCACCGGTACGATCAACCAGACCGGCGGTACCCTTGCAATCGGCAGCGCGTCGAGACTGTTCCTCGCGGCGGCCGGCAACGGCACGTATAACCTGTCGGGCGGCACACTGCAGATTGGCGGAAGTTCGCTGTTCGGCGACTTCAACAATCTGGGTGGCACCTATGCATTCAATCTCGGTGGAGGAACGATACAGGTGGTGGGTTCGGCGCTGAGCGCAGGCGTCAACGCAACGCTGGTCGGAGGCACGACGTCGACCATCGACACCAACGGCATGGGCGCGACATGGTCCGGCGTGCTCTCCGGAAGCGGGGCACTGGCCAAGGCCGGCAACGGCGTGCTCACGCTGACCAATGCGAATACCTATACCGGCATGACGACCATCTCTGCCGGCACGCTGGCGCTGACGGGAAGCGGCAGCATCAATTTGACCAGCGGGATGTTAAACAACGGCACCTTCGATATTTCGGGCGTCACAAGCACTCCGATTCCGGGGGTCGCGACGGGTGTCGTGCCGCTGCCGAACCTGTCGGGCAGCGGCACCGTGATCGACGGCACGAACATACTGGTGGTTGGCACCGATAACACGAGCACCAGTTTCTCCGGCACGATCATCAATGCCGGCACGGCGAGCGACGCGCTGCACGGCATCTTCGTCAAGACTGGCGCAGGGACGTTCACGATCAACGGTGCGCGGATTCAGGGCGGCTCGGCTTTTGTAGTGGGCGGTGGACTAGCGGTCTCCAGCGGCAGCGCCGCGATCGACTATCTTTCGCTGGGCCTCGGCAATTCCCTCGCGACGCAGGTCCCCGGATCGACGTCGTCTGGCACGTTGAACGTGAGCGGCGGCACGCTCACGTTCAACTCCGCGCTCCAGGTCGGCGACTTCGGCGGCACGGGCACGGTGACGCAGACCGCGGGCAACGTCGTCTTCGGTATGCCGGGCACACCGGTGTCGCTGAACATCGGCAACCAGGGCGGTACGGGCATCTACAACCTGGCGGGCGGAACGGTCGCATTCGGCAACAGCACCACCGACTTCATGACGCTCGGCCGCAATACGCAAGGCAACCCGAGCAGCGGCACGCTCAACCTGAGCGGCGGCACCTTCAACGTGGCTAACGGGACGCTGTTCATCGGCTCGAACGTCGTGTCCTCGGGTAGCCAGGGCACCGGTACGATCAACCAGACCGGCGGTACCCTTGCGATCGGCAGCGCGTCGAGACTGTTCCTCGCGGCGGCCGGCAACGGCACGTATAACCTGTCGGGCGGCACACTGCAGATTGGCGGAAGTTCGCTGTTCGGCGACTTCAACAATCTGGGTGGCACCTATGCATTCAATCTCGGTGGAGGAACGATACAGGTGGTGGGTTCGGCGCTGAGCGCAGGCGTCAACGCAACGCTGGTCGGAGGCACGACGTCGACCATCGACACCAACGGCATGGGCGCGACATGGTCCGGCGTGCTCTCCGGAAGCGGGGCACTGGCCAAGGCCGGCAACGGCGTGCTCACGTTATCCGGCCAGAACACCTTTACTGGTCCGACCAACGTTCGCAATGGCGTGCTCAATCTGACCGGCTCGTTGCAGTCGCCGGTCAATGTGGAGGCGAACGGAACCCTGGGCGGTACAGGAACGGACTTGAACACCGTCACCAATGCGGGAACGGTTGAGCCGGGCTTCGGGCTCGCGGCAGGGCAATTCGGTGCGATGACTGTCAAAAATTTCGTGGGTGCCGGCGGCACGCTCGCGCTGCGCACGTTCCTCGGTCTGGATGGCTCGCCGTCGGACAGACTCATCATCAACGGCGGCAGCGCCGATCCTACAGCCGTACGTATCACGAACGCAGGCGGCTCCGGTGGATTGACGACGGGGAACGGCATTCTCGTCGTCGAGACAACCAACGGCGGCACCACGGCGTCGGACGCCTTTGCGCTCGTCGGCGAGGCGCGCGGTGGCGCCGAAGACTATCGTTTGTTTCGCGGTGGCGTCAACAGCAGCAATCCCGAGGACTGGTTTCTGCGCTCGTCGTTCGTCGTGCCGCCCCCGCCGGAGGGAGGCGAAGAGGAACCGGGAACTGGACCTGGCACCGAGCCCCCACCGGATCCGCTGCCGCCAGGCGTCTACCCGATCATCGGGCCGGAACTGGCCACCTATGGCGTAGTTCAACCGGTCGCCCGGCAGATGGGTGTCGAGATGCTCGGGACGCTCCATGAGCGCATCGGCGACACGCTCACGACGGAGAGCGGCGGCGCGGGCGGCTCGGGCTGGGCAAGCTCCGCCTGGGGACGCGTGTTCGGCGGCCAGATCGACAACCGCTACGAGGCTTACGCCGATCCGCGCGTGAGCGGCGGAGTCGGAGGCGTGCAGACCGGTCTCGACGTATGGCGTGGAAGCGTCTGGCCCGGTCATCGCGACGCTGCAGGCGTCTACTTTGCATACGGCTACGGCAGTGCAGATGTCGATGGCCTGGTCACCAACGCAGCGGCAACCGGATACACGCTGGAGCACACCGGCTCAATGCATCTGAATGCATATACAGGCGGAGGCTACTGGACTCACTACGGCCCCAGTGGCTGGTATGTCGATGCGGTTGTGCAGGGTACGCACTACGACGGCTCCGCGACCACTCAGTTTGCGAATCTGCCGGTCCGGGGTACGGGCTTCGCGACATCACTCGAGGGGGGCTATCCGATCCCGCTGCCGCTCGGCCCGGGTTTCGAGCTGGAGCCGCAGGCGCAGATCATCTGGCAGCACGTGTCGTTCTCCGACGCGAACGATGGTCTGGGTGACGTCTCCCTCGGCTCCACTTCGGGCGCGAGTGGCCGCCTCGGCGTGCGCGGGAAGTGGACCATCGAAGGCAGCCAGGGAGCGGTGTGGCAGCCGTATGTGCGTGCCAACCTGTGGCGGGATTTCAATGCCCAGGCCACCACGACCTTCGCCAATGACCGGGTGCCGCTGAATGTGCAGGCCACGCGACTGGAGCTCGCCGGCGGTGTCACCGCCAGGCTCAAGGAGCGGCTGAACCTTTACGGACAGTTCGGCTACCAGTTCGCCGTGAGTGGAGACAGCAATGTCCGCCGTAGTGGCGTCGCGGGCGATCTCGGCGTGCGCTACCAATGGTAGGGCCTCTAAAGTGCAAGGTGTCCTGCATCCCGACCTTCCAGGTCGTGGATGCACAAATGCAGGCAGGCAAAGGAGACTTATAACTGCCTTGCCGGTCCTGATATCAAGAGTCGACTTCGGTCGAGAAGCCGTCAGCGATCGCCCCGGCGACTGGCCAGAGTGCATCAAAAACAGCCTCAGGATGCGGAAGCCGTCGACCGGCAGCAACGGATCGAGCCCGTATGAAAACGCGTTGATCGCCTGAACCGGATCAACTCATTCAGCATGGGTGACCGGATGAAGCTTTAGTGCAGCGTGTAGAGAGTCTGCGGCCCCTCGGCATAGAGGGTCATGGCGACCTTCAGGATCTCATTGCGATTCCGGTCGAAGGAGGCCAGCACCTCGGCTTCGTCAGTACCGAGGGCGGAGTCGAAATGCTTCAGTACGCGGTCTTCCACAAAGAAGGTAATCTCGCGTGCTTTGTCGTATCCCCAGAACCACACGCCATGCCTGATCCCATCATAGCTGCGGCTGGGGTTGGAAAAACTGAGTGCCATGTGTCGTCCTTCGTTCTACGCCTTGGATGGACCGGGTTGCACGCTCACTACCCGCGCGGAGCGCTCCCGCTAGTGCGGATCGCCTTTCATGCTTTCGGCTTCCATCGCGGCATGCAATTCCTCATACGCCTCGATTGGTTCCATGTCCTGATCGACGAACGCGGCTGCGCGCTCAGCGGCGCTCGACGCGTCGCCCGGAATATCGCTCTCGCTGTCGTCTTCGGTACTTGGCGGCAGCAGCATGTCCTCAAGCATCCCGCGCAGCTCGGGAGTATTCCATGGCTTGCCCAGCTTGGCCTTCCTGTTCAGGTAATGACGAATTTCCGAGTCTTGCTCGGCCGTGAGCGGAAGCCCACGAAAAGTGGGGTCCGAGTGGTGATGGATCATGATGCACCTCCCGAAGCGGTTTGCGCCTTCAATGTGGAGATATCAATTTACTGCGGTGAACGTTACAGGTTGCATGTGATCGCTGTGCCGCGTGTCCGCGGCCAACCGATTTACGTCTTCTTCTTGGCGACACCTTCGTTCGCCACCCGCGAACGAACCGTGCTGAACGGCTTTGCCGGCACTGACGGCTTCGCGGGTTGCTTGGGCTTTTTCGCTTCGCGAGTGCTGCGTAATTGACTCTTGGCCATGGTGTTGCTCCTGATGCGTTGCGTGAGAAGGTGGTACCCCCAGCATACGCGCTTAGTCTGGTTGCGGCGTCAAAATGAACTGATGTGGAGGGTCGCTACGCGGAAAACCGACAGGGTTGGCCCATTTTAGCGAAGTGCAGCCGCCACGGCCTCGTCAATCTGCAGCGCAAAGCGCGCTTCAACATCGGGCACCGTGTAGCCAATTGACAGTTCCAGATACGCGTCGCCTAGCACCAACTGAACGAATGTCGCTGCCCGCAATACAGCAGTCGATTCGTCAAATCGCTTTCGCAGAATTTTTGCCGCGAAGGCACGCACGACCTTTGCGCCATTTTCGTAAAAAACCTGGCCGAGTTCCGGAAGACGCTCGGCCTCAGCGACGATGGCCCGGTAAAGCCGCAGGTAATCCGGCACGATAAGGCTTCGTGCCAGCAACCACCCCAACTCGTGCAACTCGACTTCGGGTGATCCATCGGATTGCTCGTCCTGAGCCCCGGCAAGAAGTCCACCCACCTGAGCGCACATCGAACTCACCAGACCAACGAAGAGCGCCTCCTTCGACTTGAAGTGGCGGTAGACCGTCTGTTTGCCGACGCCAGCGGCCGCGGCGACATCGTCCATTGTTGCCAGGCCGAAACCTTGGCTTAAAAAAACGGTTCTCGCGCCTTCGAGGATGGCGGACCGCTTACGGCGTTGCAGCGGGCTCAGGTCGGGGAGAGAGGGTGTGTTCATCCCAGATAAATAACAGATCGCCGAGTAGTTGACAAGACTGGTCAGTCTCGTTTAGATTTGTCAAAACGAGACCGGTAAGTCTCGTTCGTGTGACTTATCAACTTCGCAGGCAATCATCGAGGAGAACGCTATGGAACTGTTCATTACAGGTGGTACTGGCTACATCGGGCAAGCGGTCGCGCGCAAGGCAATCAGCCGCGGCCATCAGGTGACGGCGCTGGTGCGCCAGGACAGGTCGGCTGCTGCCAGCGCGCTGGCAGATCTCGGCGTGAAACTGCATTCCGGCGACCTGCGCGAGCCACAGTCTTTCGCTGCGACTGCCGGTGCCGCCGAGGGCGTGGTGCACATGGCGTCGACCAATGATGCTTCCGCCGGTGCCGTTGATGAGGCTGCGGCTGTAGCGATGCTTTCCCATTTGCAGCCGGGCGCGGCGTTTGTCTATACGTCGGGCACCTGGGTCTACGGTAATACGGAGGGGGAGCCCGCGACTGAAGCTTCGGCGCTGAACCCGACACCACTCATCGCCTGGCGGCCCGCAGTGGAGCAACATGTGCGGGCGCTAGCGGCGAGCCGCTCGATTGCCGCGGTGATTCTCAGGCCGGCGATGGTGCACGGCTACGGCGGTGGCGTCTTCGGCATGCTTGCCGGGATGGTCCGTCAGACCGGCAGTGTGAGGGTCGTCGGCGATGGTCGCGACCACTGGCCTGCCGTTCACGTCGACGATCTCGCCACGGCTTACCTGAGCGCTGTGGAGCAGGCGGCAAGCGGGGACGGTCGGGTCACGGGACAGATCTTCAACGTGGTCGCGGAAGATGCCGTTGCCGTTGCCGAAATGGGTGAAGCGATTCGGGCCTCGGTCGGCGCCGATCGCGTCGAACTCTGGTCGCTCGACGATGCTCGCAAATCGCTTGGACTGTTCGCCGACGCACTGGCGCTCGACCAGACAGTAAGCGGCCAGCATGCCCGCCGAGTTCTTGCGTGGGAGCCCCATGGCCCCGGCCTGATTGCGGACCTCTCTGCACAAAAACACTTTCAGCAAATCAACGGAGCATGACGATGGTGTGGAACAGTGCGTCTTTAGAATCGATCCTCGCGACGATCGTAGCGGTTCTGTTCGCGGTTGCTGGGATGGTCAATCTCGCAAGACCCGGCGCGGTGAAGCGCGACTTCGCACGCTGGGGTTATCCGGCATGGTTTCAGTGGCTCTGTGGCGCTCTCGAGTTGTTGAGTGCGGCACTTCTTGCTGGACGACAAACCAGAGTCTTAGGCCTAACGCTGGCCGGTGCGATCATGATCGGTGCGCTCTTCACGTTGCTACGAAATCGGGAACCGTTCCGGCATCTCGCCCCGGCGCTGATCTTCTCGGCTCTCATTGTGGTTACTGCGGCGGTCCGCGGTTGAGGGTTCCTTGCCACCAGCCGAGTGAGCCCGGGACGCTAACAGGCCGTGCGGGCAATCCGTGCTGCGGGTACTTGAAATACGCACACGGATAGCTGCATTGGAGCAACTCCAGTTTGATCGCGTGCGTCATGCGTCCGCTTTTTGTAGCGATGGCTGGGCGCTCCGGGTCGCCTGCCGCAGATCGCCGCTTTACGTGCCACGGGAAACGGTCCCTCATGCATGGGGCAGCGCGCGGCCACTACCGGCTAGTCTCGGCGCATATCGGCGGCGTGGAAGATGGGATCGGAGACTCGCCCGACGTGCCAGAGCTGGGAGACGATCAGACCGCCGGCTGCGTGAACCGCAGAGGTCACCTCCTTCCAGCCCGCGACCTGCTTTTCCGTCCAGATTGCCCGCGCGCGACGAGCGGGCGCTCCGGCGCCTTCAGTGCGGCGCCGGAGCGTCGAGATAGACGCCTGCCGACAACCCGGCCTTCACCTGCCGCGTGAACTCGTCGGTGGACACTTCCTCCGCCCCTGCCTCGATCGCGTCGTATGCCTGACGCACGACGTCGGCGGGCGTCGCCTTCGGCACTTCCAGCCCGCGCGTCAGATCCGTATCGATAAAACCGGCATGCAGCCCGACCACCTGCGTGTGCTGCTCGCGCAGCGAGTGACGCAGGCCGTTGGTCACCGCCCACGCGGCCGACTTCGACACGCCATAAGCCGCGAGAATCGGCCGGTTTATCCAGCTCGCAACAGACAGTACGTTCAGGATCGCGCCGCCGCCGTTGCCGGCAAGGTTGCCCGCGAACGCCTGCGACATCGACAGCATCCCGAACACGTTAGTGTCGAAGTGATCGCGTAACGCGTCGAGCGCGCCGTCGTCCGTCAGACTGCCGAGCCGCGCGATGCCCGCGTTGTTGATCAGAAGCGTGACGTCGCCCGCCGCGTCGGCGGCAGCGGCCACGGCCGCCGGATCGGTCACGTCAAGCTTCACGGGCACGACGCCCGGCAGCGTTACGCTGGCCGGATCGCGCGCGCCCGCATAGACCTTGCGCGCTCCTCTTTCGAGCGCCTGCTTCGCGAACTCAAGGCCAAGCCCGCGGTTCGCACCCGTCACGAAAACAACAGCACCTTCGATCTTCATATCTCATCCTTTCGCATGACGAATCGCATGGGCGCCGGTTCGCAGCGCGCGTGAAATCCGGAGAAAACAAACCTGCCCTTGCGTACTGAACCGTTGCGCCGCCGAACGGCGCCAACGTCCGCCGCCCGCCGGCATCAAAGAACCGCGATGAACCTGGACTGCCATCCGTGCCACGCCGGCGTTGCTTCGCGTTGTGCGCGAAAGTCGGCTACACTCATCTCAATGTCGATCACCATCGTCTTACGGCGCATTGTGTCGACGTAATTACGGCATGTCAATGGTGATCGACATTGTGTTTTTCAATCGACGCGATCGCTTGTATAAGGGAGAGATCGATGGGGGTGTCACGACAGCAGGCCGCCGAGAACCGCAGCGCGATCGTCGCGGCCGCCGAGCGGCTTTTCCGGGTACGCGGAATCGATGCCGTGGGGCTGACGGAGTTGATGAAGGAAGCCGGTTTTACCCAGGGCGGTTTCTACAACCACTTCAAGTCGAAGGATGCGCTGGTCACCGCGGTCATGGAAAAGGCGATGCAAGACTACGCGGATTCGCCAAACGGCGGCAGCCTGGGGAAGCAGGCGGCACGCTACCTGTCCGCCTCGCACCGCGACAACGTCGCAGCAGGGTGCCCGCTGTCCGGCTTCGCTGGCGACGCTGCGCGGATGACCGACGCGGCGCGTGCGTCCTACGCGCGCGGCCTCGCCGCGTATCTCGACCGGCTTGCAGCCATGATCGCCACGGAAGGCGCGACGACGGAACAAACCCGTCGCGATGCGATTGCAGCGTTCAGTCAGATGGTCGGGGCGCTCGTGCTGTCGCGTGCGATCGTAGGCGCCGATCCGGCCTTCGCCGACGAAATCCTCGACGTAGGGCGGCGCACGCTCGTCGACGCGCTCGACGACCCGGTCACGCCGGACAGCCGGCGCCGCAGCAGGTCGGATGGCTGATACGCCGCCTGCGGCCCCGGGGGCCCTGCGTGGGAATGCGTAGGTCGGCGGGGGGCGTCCAACGTGAAGTTGCCTTCAACATTGACAATCCGGCGGACGTATCCTGGATATGCGTGTGCAAACAGCATCGCGATCGATCCGCCGATCGAGTGACCAACGACATCAACACGTCTTGCTCCGAAGCGTGCGTCAACGAACCCGCGAATATGCTCGACTTGCGCGAGTAAGGAAATCTGCTCGAACGGGACGGACCGATGCTTTCCATAGCCGAGCAAATCGGGGGAGGCGTGCTTGGGTTCGTATTGCCATGCGTCCAAGGTTCCGATGAAGCCGTGAATGAAAATGACGGGCGGGTCGTTCTTCATATCGGTCGTCCTCTCTTCGTCATCAAGTTCTTCGAGTTCAAGCAAATGAGTCCGATCGTGGTCAAGTAACTCACGCACGAGTTCTTCGAGAGTCATGCGCCGCACACCATCGCGGAGCCCG
Source organism: Paraburkholderia sp. HC6.4b (assembly GCF_014200875.1). Taxonomy (NCBI): domain Bacteria; kingdom Pseudomonadati; phylum Pseudomonadota; class Betaproteobacteria; order Burkholderiales; family Burkholderiaceae; genus Paraburkholderia; species Paraburkholderia sp. HC6.4b. The sequence goes on along the minus strand of NZ_JACHDC010000011.1, from coordinate 4,866 downwards.
CAACGCATAAGCTGCTCCGCTCGCAACCCAGATTGAATGGCACATGAACCGGATTCTGGACGGCGTCCACTCTTCGTCAGCCTATGACACGACGACTGTAAATTCGACCCCTGATTCAAAGTCCAGCGTCGTGGTCGAAAAGCGCGGATCGTCGTCGAGGTAGTGCTTGTATGGCCGAACGGCATCCTCGGCGGTGTACATGTTGTCGGCGAGAACGATAGATCCCGGGCGTAGCAGGCGCTCAATCTGCTTGAACAGATTCAGATAGGTGTTGGCCCAGACGTCGATAAACACCATGTCGAAAGTGCCGTCCAGTTCGGAAACGGTCTGGAAGACGTCGCCCTCCCGCAGGTCAACATAAGCGTCTACGCCCGCCGTTCTGACGTGGGCCCGAAGTTGTGCGCACTTAACGGCATCGAGTTCAGTCGCTACAACCGTCCCACTGCCTAACGTGCGAAGGGCCTCGGCGAAATACAGCGTGGACACGCCGCAGGAACTGCCGAGCTCGAGGATTCGAGCCGGCTTGTGCGAAAGCACCATGTTGCGTAAGAACCGTCCCGTTTCCGCTGACACGGCTAACGATAGAGCAGTGCCTTGCGAGGATTCGAAATCTTCGCTCGATAGCCCGAGCGTTTCGAGAAACCGTCCACGGAGTCGAGGTACGAGCGTTTCGTATTCCTCCGCGAGACTCAGAAACTCCTCGCTCGATCCCTGAAATTGCGCCTGTGCGCGGGCTATCACTTCTGTCTGGCTCTGTTCGTGAAGCTGTCGCAGAAGATCCGTGGTTGATGAAGCCATGTGCGCTCCTTGAGGAGATCGATAATACTGACCACTGCGCCAGGCGGCCTGCGCTTTTCTTAAAACGCGTAACGCTATGCCGTTCTGACGAGCTTGATCGCGCGTTCAGGGCACGCCGTCACACAAAGACCGCACGACCGGCAGGCGTACGCGTTCGGTGTGTAGGCGACTTTCATTCCATGCACGCGTAGCTTGAGGCGGTGCATCAAATCGAGGCTGAGATAATCGACGTCATCGATGCGCCGGATCTCAAACACATTCTCAGGGCAGACCTCCAGGCAATCGCCCTTGCCTTCGCAACGTTTCAGGTCGACGACTGGCGCAATCACGCCCGGCTTCTGTTTGCAGTCGCCCGTTGATTTCTCGCGCATGGTCAATCTCCCGCGCGCCGGTCGCGGCCCGATCGCCATGCCGTCTGGAAATGCTCCCGTTCTTCGGGCGTCATCGCTTCCCATTTGCGCCAGTGACGCCGTTCGCGCCAGCCGCCGTGTCCGCGGAATCCGCCAAACAGGATGCGGCTCAAAACCAGCAAGCCCAACGCGTGCGCGAAGTCGATCGCACGGGCGCCAACGAATAGCGCCGGAATCACCCAATTCCATAGCGTCATGACCACCCATCCGAGCACGCCTACGGCGACCACCACCAGCAGCGCTTTGCCCACACATCTGATTCGAAACTTCATCCCTCGACTCCTCTATATATCCAGTTCGTCATAAATGGCCTGCAGTCGGGCGCGCAGATGCAAGACCGCGTAGCGTTTGCGCGCGAGCAGCGTATTGAGCGTGACACCGCTTTCCGCCGCCATGTCTTTGAAGGGCCGCCCCTCCAACTCGTGCGCGATAAATACTTCACGTTGATTCGGCGGCAACTCATCGAGCGCATCCTGCAAGGCCTTGAGCAATACAGCGCGAGCGTAAAGCGCTTCGGGGCCTGCATCGTGCGCCGGCAGGGCGAGGTCGAGGCGATACTCACCGGTGGTCTCGTCCTCGGCCTCAGACAGATCGGTCAGCGGTTGCTCCTTCTTCTTGCGAAAACGATCGATGATGCGATTGCGCGCGGCACGGAAAAGCCACGCGCTCGCCTGTTCGATCGGAGCGGGAAGCCGGTAAGCCTGCACGAATTCGTGGAACACATCCTGCAGGATGTCTTCGGCGTCGTCCGGGTCGCGTATTCGACGCCGGATAAAATTGACGAGCCTCGTGCGCTCACGCACCACGGTCGCGGTGATGTGGCTGTCTCGGTCGGTCATCGGGTGCGAGGTGGGTGGCGGTTCCATGCGCCTGAAGACGTTTCAGGAGCGCGAATATTGTGGTGAGCGCGAAAAATCTTTCCTTGAGCAACTGCCGGTTCGCTTGAGGCAGTGCGTGACAAGGTTGTGACCATGGATTGACCGGAAGACGTGGGTGCGTTTCCGTGGCGATGCCGCGAAATCCAACCAACGTCCATAAGACCGACACCCAATCCAGGCATAACCGCGTTCGTTTCAGAGAGAGCCGCCGCAACGACAACCGCGCATGTAAGTAGAATCGTCAACATTCGGCCCGGCATTTAATGGCCGTTCCCAATTGGCGAGACACGGCGATGAAGGTAACGATTGCGTACATCGAAGAACCCCCGTTCGGTTGGACGGAAGCAGATAGTACCCCCACGGGCGCTGACATCGATCTGGCCGACGCGGTTCTTCGGGCGATCGGCGTAACCCGGATCGAGCATCATCCGACGTCGTTTAGTGAACTCCTGCCCGGCGTTGAAGCAGGCAGGTGGGATATGAACGTTCCGCTGTTCGTCACACGCGAACGCGCCAATATGGTCGCGTTCAGCGTCCCGGTATGGGGGATCGCAGACGGTTTTCTGGTTCGGACTGGAAACCCGAAAGCGCTCGACAGCTACGTGTCGCTTGCCAAACGCGCTGATGCGCGCCTTGGCATCATAGCCGGACAGGTACAGCACGACTCAGCGAAAGCGTCTGGCGTAAGCGAGGACCAAATAGTCGTCTTCGAGCATCAGGCCGACGCTGTCGAAGCGGTTCTCTCTGGCGCCGTCGATGCGTATGCGAGCACGGCCTTGGGGAATCGGATCATTGCGAACCGGATCGGAGGCTCAATGCTCGAGGCTATCGAGCACGAACCGGGAACGAACGGCAAGCAGCAGAAGCCTCCGCTCGGGGCATTCTCGTTCAATAGAAGTAACAGCGATCTGATCCAGGCGGTAAACAAAGCCCTTCGTTCATATCTGGGCTCACCAGATCATCGTGCTCGCATGGCGGAATTCGGCCTGACAAACAACGAGATCGATCCCGCTCTCGCGGGTCGAGTATAAGACGGGCGTCGGCCAGGTCTGGTGCTCAACCACGCGTGGATCTGATGATCATCACACGCACTGCTCAGGCGCACATCGCCCCGCATAAACAATATCGTTGAGCAACGCGTCCCACTGGCGGATGTACTCGTCGTAGTACCGCCGCTCTCGCATCAAGAGCGGCGCTTCTCAACGGCGCGCTTAGCGCTACATTCCAATGCTCATCCCGCCGCCCGCGCTTGTGCCGGTGTTCGTACCCGTGTTCGTACCTGAGCTCGACGTCGTATTCAGATCGATTCTTCCGTAGACGCCATCGGCTTCGTCATTCGGCCCCGCCGCGAAGAAGAGCGTGCTGGAAGGCTGATTGCTGAGATCGTTGCCGAATGCGATGCCCCACACGCCCTGCTCGACGATCGGACTGCCGTTCGGCCCACTGATCTGTCCCATCGACTGACCGCTCGACGCGTTGAACGCATTGATCATGCCATCGCCGAAATTGCCGATCAGTATTGCGCCGCTCATCGAGCCGAAGTTCCCGGGCGCTTGCGCAATGCCCCACGGCGCGTTCAACGGACCGCCTGTCGCGAAGCGTTGCTTCAGGTTGCCCGCGGTATCGTACACATCGACCATGCCGAGCCCCGCGCCCGGGACATCGTCGTGTTTGGCTGCGTCTTGCATCGCGTAGGTGACGAACAGATTCGAGCCGATCGCCTGAATGCCGAACGGCGCGAAGCCGGCTGGAATCGCCGGGTCCGTGAAGGCGCCGGACATCGCGACCTTCGTGAACGAGGTATCGAAGACGTCGATCTTGTTGTTATGGAAGTCCGTCGCGTAAAGGAAGTTGCCGTTGTTCATCGCGGCGAGCGCGAGACCCTTGTAGACGGCGCCGCCCGTACCGTCGTCGTACATGACGAACGCATTGGTCGGCCCTACGGCGGGCGCCCAGGCGGTGATGGTGCCGCCTTCGCCCGTGAAGATGAACGCAGCGACTCCAGACTTGCCGTTTTCCGTGACGCGGAAGCTTTGTGTTCCATTGAAAACGATGCCCGTGGGCGATGCGGAGCCGTTCTTGCCGTCGGGTATCGTGACGACCAGCGATTGCGGCACGCCATTGCCGTCATAGAGCGTCGCGACGTTGGTGCCGTTGTCCGCGACCCAGACGAAACCTTTGGGATTGAAGGCCACGCCCCAAGGGTTTTTCAGATTGGCGTCGGTGTGTGCAGCGGGCACCGCGCCATCGGATACGAGGGCCGTCGCTGCGAATGACGACTGGACGGGTGGGCTCGCGCTGCTCGAACTCGAGCCACTGCCGCCACCGCCGCCGCATGACATCAGAGTCGCGACGGCCGCGCCGCATGCAACGACGCCGAATAGAGCGAGTAGAGACTTCATGACCGCACTCCTTGTTCTGCCCAAAGGACTTAACGGTCAATGAACGAGAACGGCGCGGGGTTTATTCCGGCGGAGAGCGGCTTATTTCGCGGCAGATCTCGTGCGATCCACCGGTTGAATCCGCGCCCCACGACCGCCACTCGGTGCGCCGCCGATCGCTTCGCTACCTACAAAAGCACGCGGCACGCTGTTTGCGACATTGCTGTAGCGCAGGCGACAACTGTCTGCGTCTATCTTCCAGTCCAATTAAGGAGGGGCGGATCATGAGCAAGGCAACCATCACACTGATATGGTCGCTGCGTGTCAATAAGAGAAACAGTTATTGAATCCCAAGGGTAATCGGACGATGCGGCACAAGTCCGTTGCAGCGACGATGGA